>JAKAMM010000406.1 GCA_021812905.1 Chloroflexota bacterium
GCGACGATCATCGGCGCCATCGGAGAGACGCATAGTATTCCGCTTGAACGCTTTGAAGGCCTCGATGGTGTCGAGCTGGTCCAACGAATTACCCAGCCATACAAACTGGCCTCGCGTCAATTCCACCCCGAAAACTCCGTCCTGTCCCTGGACGGATTCCTGGTTGGCGGGGACGAGATCGTCGTCATCGCGGGACCGTGTTCAGTGGAGAGTCGCTCACAGATAACGGAAACAGCTATCGCTGTGAAAGAGGCGGGAGCGTCCGCATTACGCGGCGGAGTCTTCAAGCCGCGCACATCCCCGTATTCGTTCCAGGGACTCGGCGAGGAGGGCCTCGAATATCTGGCCGAAGCGCGCGAGAAAACGGGACTGCCCATCGTGGCCGAGATCATGTCGCAGGTGCAGGTGGATGTGATAGTCAAGTATGTGGACGTGTTGCAGGTCGGCGCGCGCAACATGCAGAACTTCAACCTGCTGCGCGCCATCGGCGAGACTCGCACCAGCGTTTTGCTCAAGCGCGGACTTTCCGCCACGATTGAAGAACTGTTGATGTCTGCTGAATATATTTTGGCTGGGGGAAATCAGCGCGTGATGTTATGCGAGCGCGGCATCCGCACTTTTGAGACCGCCACGCGCAACACCACCGATATCAATGCCATCCCTGTTTTGAAAAATTTGACTCACCTGCCTATCATCCTTGATCCATCGCATTCAACGGGACATGCTGATTATGTTGCCGCCGTGGCGCGTGCAGCCATTGCCGCAGGCGCGGACGGCCTCATCGTCGAAGTTCACCCTGACCCTGCGCACGCCGTCTCGGATGGCAAGCAATCGCTCAGGCCTGAGAAGTTCGCCGAGATGGTCAAACAGGTTGGGCAGATCGCGCAGATCATGGGGCGCAGGCTTGCGACGGTTCAAGGTGAATACGCGCCTTTGAAACAGGGTTGGGCATAAAAAATAAAATGGACAAGCCTGACTTTAATCTCGCGGAGTCCAAGATTGCAATCGTTGGATTGGGATTGATGGGCGGCTCGCTCGCGTTGGGATTGCGAGGCAAGTGCGCCGCGCTTTTTGGATGTGACCCGCATCGCGCGGCGCTCGAACTTGCTCTGTCCCAAAATATAGTTGACCTTGCCGACAGCGACCCCGCCAAACTTTTGCCCGAAGCCGACCTCGTTATTTTGTCCGCGCCCGTCCTGGCGATTTTGACTCTGCTCGAACAATTGCCAAACTTCACGCCCAATCGTTGCATCGCGCTTGATCTTGGTTCGACCAAACAATTGATCGTCGAAGCCATGTCGCGTTTGCCTGAACGATTCGACCCCATTGGTGGGCATCCAATTTGCGGCAAGGAACGACTTTCGCTCGCCAACGCCGAACGGACTCTTTATTATTCCGCACCATTTTTGCTGACGCCTTTAGAACGCACAACGCCACGCGCCTTATCTGCGGCCAGGCAAATCATCGAAGCCGTTGGCGCAAAACCAACCATTCTCGAAGCAGTTGAACATGACCGTATTCTTGCATCCACGAGTCATTTGCCATTTTTGCTTTCGTCTGCGCTGACGCTTTCCACGCCGGAAGATGTCGCTCCGTTTCTCGGTACCGGATTCAAATCTACGAGTCGTTTGGCCGGAACGCCTTCTTCGATGATGCTGGGAGTTTTGCAATCCAACCGCGAAAATGTCTTGAATGCTTTGCATGGATTTCAAAACGAATTGGCCGAAGTTGAGACTGCTTTGATCTCAAGAGATTTTTCAAAACTCGAATCTCTGTTGAATGAGACACAGAAGAAATATCAGGAATTTACTTTGTAAACAATCATCCGTTTATCCGCTTCAAAATCCGTTACCATCCTTTTGCCTTCATGAAAATTTCTCCCATCTATCATCCGTTGAACGCCAGCGTCCGCGTGCCTGGCTCCAAGTCGCTGACCAACCGCGCCCTGCTAATCGCGTCCCTTGCAAATGGAACCACGCGTCTCACCAACGCGCTTTTCTCTGATGACTCGCGCTACTTTGCCAAAGCCTTGCAAACCCTCGGCTTCGATGTCCAACTCGATGAAGCCAATCATGAAATGACCGTCACAGGTCTCGGTGGAAAAATCCCCGCAAACAAAGCTGAACTCTTTATCGGAAACGCAGGCACAGCGGCGCGTTTTTTATCTGCGTTCCTTACGCTTGGCAACGGTGAATATGTTTTGGACGGCGACGCGCGCATGAGAGAACGTCCGATTGGAGATTTGGTAGAAGCCCTCACTCAACTCGGCGCAAAATTGGATACAGCCAACAATTGTCCGCCAGTGAAAATATTTGCTTCGGGGTTGCCAGGTGGAAAGACAAAAATTGCAGGGAATATCTCATCCCAATTTCTGTCAGCCTTGCTGATGGTTGCTCCCTACGCCAAGTCTCCAATTGAAATTGAACTCACCAACGACCTCAACTCCAAACCCTATGTGGACATGACCATTGCCACCATGCGCGACTTTGGCATTGAAATTGACAGAGATGAGTATCGCTCCTACAGAGTCCCAATTACGAATTACGAATCACGAATTACCTATTCCGTAGAATCTGACACCTCCGCCGCTTCTTACTTTTTCGCCGCGCCTGCCATCTGCGGCGGGACCGTTCGAGTCGAAAACATCTCCCGCAAATCGGTCCAAGGCGACATTGCTTTCCTCGATATTCTTCAACAAATGGGATGCTCAATAAAGGAAGGAGATAATTTTATCGAAGTCACCGGCAGCCAATCTTTAATGGGCATAGACGTCGACATGCGCGACAT
>JAKAMM010000407.1 GCA_021812905.1 Chloroflexota bacterium
GTGGCGGTGTTGATGGTGGAATCCGCCGAATCGGATTATTTCAGCCCGGCGCTGCAAAGTCTCCTGAGTCAACTGGTGGATAGCATTCACATCGCTCTGGAGGAGTACCACCGTCGCCAGCTGCTGACCGCTGAGCAGGAGTCCCACGCCTGGCAGGCACACCACGACTGCCTCACCGGTCTGCCCAATCGTCTCGGCCTCACTAAGCGCCTAAACGACGCCAAGGCGCGAGCCCTGCGCCATGGTTGCTTACTGGGAGTGGCGATGCTTGATCTGGACGATTTCAAGGCCACCAATGACCGGTATGGTCATGCCGTAGGCGATCGTCTACTCATGGCCCTCGCAGCGCGCTTGAAGCAGGCCCTGCGTCGTACCGATTTCGTTGTCCGCCTGGGTGGCGACGAATTTGTGCTGATCCTAGAAGACCTGCAGGATCGGAACGATCTAGAGGCTATCCTCAACAAGATTGGCGAAGCCATCGAAACGCCCTTTGAACTCGCGGATGACCTCACCATAAGCATCCACGGCAGCCTGGGCCTCACCATATTTCCTTTTGATCAAGGAGATGCTGACCTCCTGTTGCAGCATGCCGACGAAGCCCTCTATGCACAGAAAGAGGCTAAGCTCGCGCGGAATCATTTCTGGGGCTATTACAACGAATCCCTCAACCAGCACAAAAGGATACGTTATCAGGTTTTGCGCGCTCTGCTTGGTGATGGTGGTCTACGGGTGTTTTACCAGCCGGTGCTGGATCTTGCCTCCCATCGTATCGTTGGCATAGAGGCGCTGGCCAGACTGGAAAACGGCGAAGGGGCTATCCTTTTGCCCAAGGAGTTTCTCCCCCAGTTCAACCCCGAAGACCAGCACATACTGACCCAGTTGATGCTTTCCCGGGCCATTACGGACCTGATCGAACTGGACAAGGCGGGCCATGCCCTGTGGGTTTCGGTGAATGTCACACCAGGATTGCTCTTCTCCGGCGCCTGTCTGGGCTGTCTGACTGGGTTGCTGGCCTCAAGCAAGATTGACCCGTCGCGCATTGTCCTGGAGATCCTCGAAGGTAATGACTTTCCCTCCATGGACGAGGCGCGGCGGGAGGTCCTGAGGATCAAGGCGCTGGGCGTTGGATGACATCGGCAGCGCCTACTCTTCGCTCCTTCGTTTTAAGGACCTGCCCATTGATGAGATAAAACTTGACCAGACCTTTGTGCGCAGCCTGGAAGCTAACCCCAACGGTCTGCATTTCATCAACGCGCTGCTTGACCTGAGCCGCAGTATGGGCGTGGACTTTGTGGCCGAGGGCTGCGAAACACCAGATATCCTTGACGCCCTCAAGGTTCTTCGGGTGCCGATGGTCCAAGGCTACGCCGTCGCCCAGGCCATGCCCATCACCACGCTCCGCAACTGGTTGCAACACTTCCCGACAGAAGGTACAAAGACACCCTCCAGTCTCCTTGGTATTTATGCCAGCCACCTCTCTACCTTTAGCACGATCCGCAATGTGGCGCAGAAAAATCTACGGTGGTTGGGCGAACTGTCCATAGTGGCGGAGGAGCCGTTTCTCGCCCTCAATACCGCTATTGCGGCTCAGGGCTGGGCGGGCACGGCCATAGATATCGCACATCGCGCCTATCATCCTAAATTCGGCAGTTCCCCCTGCTGATTTGGCAGGATTCCTTTGATAGGATTGGTTTTTCCCCTGTAATGGAGGCTCACCCTGTGGGTGATGATGAAAATCGGCCGCAAAAGGCCATTCCTGCGGCAGTAAAGGCCATGATCGTGGACACACTGGGCGGTCGCATTCAGGTGTCTTGGGATCCGGAATCGTCCGCTACCCCCTTTGGCCAGTTGGTGTTCTTTGCCGAGTTTCTGGAGGTCAGCGGCCTGTTTGATGCTTGGGTAGAAGAATGCCCCTTGATCTACAACAGCCCCAACGCCCCGAAGAAACGCGATGTATTGGGTACCTGGAATCTCTCTATCCTGGCGGGTCACCGACGCTACGCACACGTCACGGCATTACGTAGTGATGGCGTTAGTCCCCAAATCCTGGGGATGAGCAAGGTCGTCAGCGAAGACGCCCTGCGCCGGGCGTTGGGGAAAATTCCCGAAGCCGAAGGGACTGAATGGATGCGCAAGCATCTGTTCAAAAGCGTGGCAGCGGCCTGTCACACACCCTGGATTCTCGATATCGACACCACCATCAAAACCTTGTTCGGGCATCAGGAAGGGGCTGAAGTGGGCTACAATCCGCACAAACCGGGGCGTCCATCCCATGCGTATCACGCGTACTGGGTCGGTAATCTGCGGTTATTGCTGGATGTGGAAGTGACAGCCGGCAACACCACGGCCTCCAACCATGCCCAGCCGGGTCTGAACCGCGTACTGGACGCCCTGAGTGCTGAACAGCGCCCGTATCTGGTCCGTGGCGACTGTGGCTTTGGCAATGATGCGGTTATCCGCGAGATGGAAGCGCGGCAGCAGTCCTAAAATTGCGTCAGTCGCCTCGGGTCAAGCGTCTCTTACAGCGGGAATTTACCCGCCGTGACTGGGCGGATGCAGGACAAGGCTGGGAAGGCCGCGAAGACAGGATTCAACTGGCCGGATGGCAGCAGAGCCGTCGGGTGATCATTCTCCGGCGTCTGCTGAAGCAAAACCTGATTGCCACCCAGGAACAGCAGGGCCAACTGGAATTTGCTTTCGTGGACCGGCGCCAGACCAAAGTCTACGAATACGCGGTGCTGGTGACGGATCTCAAAGAAAGTATTCTGGGCATCGCGCAGCTG
>JAKAMM010000027.1 GCA_021812905.1 Chloroflexota bacterium
TACGGTTTGACCAGGTCAAATTTTGGTTTGGTCTGACCAAATTGGCAGAAGTGACAGTTACCCCCAAGAGTATTTTGGGTATAAAATAAAGGCGCAGGAGGAAACACCGTGCCTGACACCAAGACTTACATTCTCGACGACCTGCCCACCGACCACGACGCGCTCGATTTTACACCATACGTTGAAACGCTGATGGATGTGTGTAGTGCGTGGAGAATGGTGAATTACGAAATACAAAGAAGGCACGCTACTAACTTTCAAGAAATTTTACAATCCGATTTGTTAGTGATTGTGTATTTCTAATCCGACACTCCCAAACCACTAATACTTTCCATCCATCTTTTTTGAGCAAAGACAAATTTTTTCTGTCGCGCTCGACATTTCCAAGTCTCTTATTCTGCCAAAACTTTGCATTGGTTTTCGGCTTCACTCTGCCATATTTGCAATTGTGCATGTGCCAGAAACAGCCATGAACGAATATTATTTTTCTATGGTGGGAAAATACTAAGTCGGGTTTCCCAGGTAGATTTTTGACATGTAACCTGTATCTATATCCCATCCTGTGTGTCAAAGACCGAACAACCATTTCAGGTCGAGTATCTTTATTTCGGATTCTCGACATATTCAGTTTTCTTCTTTCAGATGTGAAATAATCTTTCTTGAGGGTCGAATAATTTCCAGCCAATAGCAGATTCCTGTAAGACTTTATCTACAAACTCCTTGATTGTTTGCACAGAGGAGTCTGCCACCTCTTCTGCTGATAATTCAGAGCCATCGTATTCATGAAAGGAAACATCGTCCATTGTAGGGTAATCATCATGGAAAAGTTCTGGCAATCCAATTTGTTCTGAGATAAAGTAAAGTCCATCTAGAAAAGCGGCTTTTATTTCTTTCTCAATTTCGCCAAGAGGTAAATTGTCAGGATTTCTGAAAACCCGAAACCCATAATTTTTATAATTGCCAGCGTCTCTGTAAAGATATTTAAACTTGATATTGTTCATTGAAATCTCCTTTTCAGGAAACAAATATGTTCCTATTGTGATAATCTAAGAAACTTGTGTCTGGAACAAACCTATCTGGCAAATTCATTTTTGCACCATCAAAATTCAACAAGAATGTTTTCAAAGAATCGTTGATTGGAATTGATTTTAGTTTGGACTTGATAGTCGGTAGTAATTGTCAGCAACCCTCTATCAAAGGCTCGGTCATGAATTGCGCTCAGACATAAACCATTGCGTGGATTTACTCGATTTGCTAGGTCAACTGACCAAGGAATGATATGGCTTGCATTCAACAACTCAGGTACAGCAAGTCCCGTAATACAACATTTGTTGTTATAAGCGGCAAGAACGGTCGCACGAAAGAAACTCTGGTTAACTCTAACTCGAACCATAGTGTCTCTCTCTTTACCTTCTTTTGTTGGCTCACTTTCATTGGAGAATATCATTTCCTCTATTTCTCCACCTTTGAGTTTTGCAACTAATTTCTCACTTTCGAAACCAAGTTTTTCCCAATCCTTGCTAAATTCATTCCAAATTTCTATTTCTTCTTTACTGCCATGTGAAGCGCCTGAAATATTTCGCGCGCGAAGAGTTGGATCAAGACGAGCAAAATTTGCCAACTTCCACGAGACTGCAGCAGGAGTTCGTTCTAGCAATTTAGCAAGTGAAATAATATCGGGATTTCGACCGTGAATTTTTCCAAATGGTATTTTGCAGTATAAGTTGAAAGCAATTATTAATTCATTGCTTGTCCAGTTTTTTCTTGCCATAGTACATCCTTCAACACCTTCAGGGTGTCAGTTCAGAAATTAATTCTCGCACTAGGTCGACGCTAGATTGGATTTTTATTCCTTGTCATGGGATTATTTTGATCTTTATTTCTTCTTCGTCTTTGGCTTTGCTTTCGCCTTTGTCTTCTTCGCCGGAGCGGGCTTCTTTTCCTTCGTGGATGCTTTCGCCTTTGCAGCCTTTTCTTCCTTTTCCACTTCGACAACCTTCTTCACATATCTCTCCACCGTCCAGCCGACGGCCACGCCGGTGATGGACTCGCCGGGTTTCACTTCGACGATCAAGTCGCCCTTGGTCGCAGCACGCTTGCGGACAGCCGCCGCGTCCAAGCGTGTGGACTTCGGCGCGCCCTTGCTCAAGTAGATGGTCGCCATGTGATTCGGTTTGCCTGAGACTACGCCAGCCAATGTCACTTTCTTGGGCAAGTCCCAAACGCGCACGCCCTTGCCGTAACGTCCCTGCGCTGGGAATTCCTTCTGGTCAACGCGCTTGGCTTTGCCATCGCTCGCCAGCAAAAATACTTCGCCTTCGGCTGGGAAAATTTCCGCGCCGACCACTTCATCCTTGTCGTCCAATTTGATACCGTTCACGCCAGCCGCCACCAACCCCATTGGGCGAACATCCTCTTCGCCGAATCGGATCGCCATGCCGCCGGAGGTGACGAGCAAAATTTCTTTTTTGCCATTCGTCAGTCCGACCCAGCCAAGCCGGTCACCTTCGTTGACTCTCGCCAGTGCAAACGTCTGCGCGGAGGGGCCGGGCAATTCGGTGATGAGACTCTTCTTAATCATGCCGTAACGTGTGACGGTCAGCACGCAGGTCTCTTCGGGCAATTCCGATTTTCTGGAGGGCAAAGCGAACATGGCCGCCAGCACATCGCCATCCTGCAACGGCGAGACTTTGAAGAACGGCGCGCCTTCGCTTAATTTTTCGGCTTCGGGGATAACGTGCAATGCAATCGCGGCGGCCCTGCCGGACTCTGCAACCAGATACAACGTGTCGGTCGTTGAAGCGCGCACCAGCCAGCGCGCCGCGTCGTTTCCGGAATGTTTGGGTTCCTTGTCATCGTGCGTGCGCGCAATAATGCCGTCCGCCGTCACACCGACCCACACAACCTGGTCGGTCATCATGTCGGTGGCGGTCAGCATCTTGGAGGATTTGCCCTTCTTGAGATTCACAATCTGCGTGCGGCGGCGGTCGCCATACGCGGCCTTGACGCGCAACAACTCATCAGACACAACCGCGCGCATGCGTTTGGCAGATTTCAACAGGTCGGTTAAATCTTTTATCAACCCACTGACTTCCTTGTATTCAGTCTCGATCTTTTTGCGTTCGAGCGCGGCCAGTCGTCGCAGTTGCATCTCGAGGATGGCGTTGGCCTGTAACTCCGTCAGCTTGTAGCGCTTCATTAATTTAGCGCGCGCCGTTTCAACGTCCGACGCGTTGCGGATGATCTGAATCACTTCGTCCAGATTTTTAAGCGCGACCAAATATCCTTCGAGAATGTGCGCGCGTGCCTTGGCCTTTTCCAGATCAAATTCGGCGCGGCGTTTGATGATGGTGATGCGATGTTCGAGATAGACGCGCAGGGCCTGCTTGAGCGTGAGCGTGCGCGGCTCGCCGCGTCCATCTTCACCGACGATCAGCGCCAGCAGGTTGATGCTGAACGTGGACTGCATGGGCGTGCGTTTGTAAAGATCGCGCAGGATGACTTCGGGGTCGGCGTTCTTGGTCAGCTCGATGACGATGCGCATGCCCTGACGATCAGACTCATCGCGCAGGTCAGACAGGCCTTCGATGTGTCCATCGCGCGCCAACTCGGCGATGCGTTCGATCAGTGTAGATTTGTTAACTTGATACGGCAACTCGGTGACGATGAGGCGGCTCTTGCCGCGCTCCATCTCTTCGATATGGACCTTGGCCTGAACTACCACGCGTCCGCGCCCGGACCCGTAAGCGGACTCGATATCCTCTTCACCTTTTTCCTGAATGATGACGCCACCGGTCGGGAAATCCGGCCCTTGAACGAATTCCATTAATTGGTCAACATCAATGTCGTCAAGCTTTTCCCAGCGCTCGAGCATGTAAACGCAGGCATCCACTATTTCCGATAAATTGTGCGGCGGGATGGATGTTGCCATGCCGACCGCAATTCCGCTTGCGCCATTAACCAATAAATTTGGAATCGCGGATGGAAGCACACTCGGCTCTTCGAGCGTGTCGTCGAAGTTGGCAGTGAAGTCAACAGTGTTTTTATTTAAGTCAGCGAGAATTTCTATGGCGGGCAAAGTAAGACGCGCTTCGGTGTAACGCATGGCCGCAGGCGGATCGCCATCTACCGAACCGAAGTTGCCCTGACCATCCACGAGCAATGTGCGTAAAGAGAAATCCTGCGCCATGCGCGCCATGGCTTCGTAAACAGCCGAGTCGCCATGCGGGTGATATTTGCCCAGAACTTCGCCGACGATACGAGCGGACTTTTTGTAAGCCGTGTCTGCGCGAATGCCCATGTCATACATCGCATACAAGATGCGGCGTTGCACAGGCTTGAGGCCATCGCGCGCGTCTGGCAACGCGCGCGCCACGATGACAGACATGGCGTAATCGAGATACGCCTGCTGCATTTCGTGGTCAATATCTATTTTGCGAACTAAACCAAGTTCCATGGAAACTCCAAAGATTCGACCCCTCCCCGACCCTCCCCATTTTCCAAAAGAAAATGGGGAGGGTGACCGAAGGTCGGGTGGGGTAGTGAATGAATGTTCTATTTGCGGGCTTATCTTACGGGGAAAGAGGAAAGGCGTCAAGTGGAAAGTCCCCTGCCAATTTGGCAGGGGACTTTTATATTTTTACAAATTACACATGCGCTTTACATTGCTATGATCGCTTCGATCTCTTCCTGCTTCTTGAACTGGCTCATATACAGGTTGTAATAGAAACCTTTTTCTTCAAGCAGTTCGTTATGCCTGCCGCGCTCGATGATCTCGCCATCGTTGATCACCAGGATCATGTCGGCGTTGCGGATGGTGCTCAAACGGTGGGCGACGACAAAACTGGTACGGCCCTTGAGCAATTTCTCCAAGGCCTTCTGGATCAGGCGCTCGGTGCGTGTGTCAACGGATGAAGTCGCCTCGTCCAGGATCAGGATGCGAGGATCCGCCAAAGCGGCGCGGGCAATCGAAAGCAGTTGCCGCTGTCCCTGAGAAAGACCCGAGCCGCGTTCGCCGAGAACGGTCTGATATTTTTCGGGCAGGCGTTCGATGAACGTGTCCGCGTGGGCGAGTTGCGCGGCGGCGATAACTTCCTCGTCGCTGGCACCTGGCTGACCGAAGCGGATGTTTTCCATCACAGTGGCGCTGAACAGGAAGGTGTCCTGCAACACGACGCCGATCTGTTTGCGGAGACTCTCGGCGGTCACATCACGTACATCGGTGCCATCGATTAGGATAGAGCCAGCAGTCACATCGTAGAAGCGCGGGATGAGATTGATAATAGTGGTCTTGCCTGCACCGGTCGGACCAACGAGGGCAATGGTTTGCCCGGGTTGAGCCGTGAAGTTGACGCCTTTCAAAACAGGCTCGCCTTCCTTGTATTCCGCGGTCACATTTTTGAATTCCACTTTGCCGTTGATGGCGGTCATTTCTTTTGCGTTCGGGTCATCAACGATGGCGGGTTTCTCATCGAGGATACCGAAGATGCGTTCTGCGCCGGCGATTGCGCTCTGAATGTTGCCCCACAGCACAGATATTTGTTGGATGGGTTGGTTGAAGCGCTGGACATACGCCAGGAAGGTGATGATCAGGCCGAGTGAAACGGCGGTGCCGAACAAGTTTGCGCCATTGAGCAAGGCCAGACCACCCGCGCCAACAACAATTGCCAATGCCACATAACCCAAAGCTTCCAGCGCGGGAGAAAGCGCCGATGTAAAGACCACGGCGTTTACGTTGGCGTCACGGTTGGCAGCGTTGGTGATGTTGAACTGGTCAATATTCTCTTCGGCGCGATTGAAAGCCTGCGCCTCGCGCACTGCCGAAATGCTTTCCTGCAGGCTGGCATTGACCGAGCCCATCTCGGTGCGGGTCTTGCGAAATGCCTTGCGGGCCTGATCAGAAAAATACAACGTGACGATTATCATGATCGGCGTGACCGCCATGCTGAGCAATGCGAACGGCAGGTTCTGGGTCAGCATGTTGTACGCGATCCAGACCAGCAGGAGCGAACCGCTGGCTACGTTGACCAACGCAAAGCTGATGGCCTGATTGATGGTCTCGGTATCGTTGGTGATGCGGCTCATCAAATCACCGGCTTCGTGTTCGGCATAGTAACCGATTGGCAGGCGGTGCAGGTGCTCAAAGACTTCGGTACGCAAATCGCGCAGAACGTGCTGACCGGCCCAGGTCATTGAGAAGAAAGTCGCGCCCATTAGAATGGCACCCATCACATACAGCGCGATAATCAACAGGATCATGCGCACGAGACCAGCGGTACGCTCGTCAGTGGTAATAGTGCCATCTGTTTTGGGAGCAGCCAGGCTGCCCAATGCGAAGACATTTTTAATTATGGTCTGCGTAATGCCAGTGGGTTGTTTATCTGCCGCCAGCCAGCAGTTCGAGCTGGATGCGCTCTGGCTGGCCGCGCTCGAAGCGCCCGGCAAATTAAAGCCGCTGGCCGCGACTGCCGGGGAAAGGTAACAGTCCACCAATTCACCGGTCAGTTCAGGATTGGTTACCTGTGCCCATGTCGAAATAACGACGAACACAACGGCGGCCAGTAACGCCGGCCAGAACGGGCCAAAATGCTTCGCCAAGCGGCCAAGCGTTTCGCTCGTGCTTTGGGGTTTTGATGTTTCCTGGTTAAGAAAGCCGCTGTGGCGGCCGGGTCCACCCATCATAGTAAATTCTCCAATCTAAAAGTCTAAGCGTGTTGTTTATCGTCGAGCAGTTGGGAACTGTAAATCTCGGCGTAAATTTCGTTTTCTTCCAGCAGTTCGGCATGTTTGCCAATGGCGGCCACCTTGCCCTTATCGAGCACGATGATCTGGTCGGCATTCATGACGGTGCTGATGCGCTGGGCGATCACAAATGAAGTGCGGCCCTTCATCAACTTGTCGAGCGCGCTTTGGATGACGGCCTCGGTGCCGAGGTCCACGCTGGAGGTTGAGTCATCCAAAATAAGTATTCTCGGATTGAGCAGCAGCGCGCGCGCGATGGCGACTCTTTGCTTCTGACCACCCGACAGCGTGGTACCGCGCTCGCCGACGGGCGTTTCATACCCTTCGGGGAAGGACGTGATGAAGTCGTGAGCCGCCGCCGCTTTGGCCGCCGCGAAGATTTCATCATCTGTGGCTTCGGGTTTGCCGAAGGCGATATTGTCGCGGATGCTGCCCGAGAACAGAGTCGTCTCCTGCAACACGATCCCGATCTGGGCGCGGAGGGATTCGAGTTTTACATCCTGCAGATCGTGTCCGTCAATCGTGATGCGTCCATCGGTGGGATCATAGAAGCGAGGCAGTAAGTTGATGATGCTGGTCTTGCCGGAACCGGTTGCGCCTAACAGCGCAATCGTCTGACCAGGTTTGGCTTCAAAGCTGACCTTATCCAATACCGGCGCGCCTCCACCGACATAACGGAAAGAGACATCTTCGAAATTGATATTGCCTTCAACCTGCGGCAGTTCAATCGCACCAGCCTTGTCGGTCACATCGGACTTCGCATCCAGAATTTCGAAAATGCGTGTGGCCGATGCGGCGGCTTGTCCGAACTGGGTGATGATGAAACCAAGCTGTGCCACCGGGAAGAAGATGAAGATCAGGTACATGCTAAATTCCTGCCATTCGCCAAGTGTCAGCGTGCCGAGGATGATCTCCTTGCCGCCGACGTACAGCGTGGTGGCCTGGCCCAGGTTGGCGATCAGGAACACCAGCGGCATCAGAAAAGTGAACAGACGTGCAATGACGATCTGTTGATCCATCAAATTATCAGCCGCGACGTTGAACTTGACTTCCTCGCTCTTCTCGCGTGTGAAGGCTTTGACGACCTTGATGCCTGCCAGGTTTTCCTGAAGGATCGTGTTCAGCGCGGAGAGTCTTTGTTGAACGCGGTTGAAAAGCGGCTGGCTGATGGTACCGAAGAGCATGAATAATATCAACGCCACCGGGATGATCCAGATGGTGGCCAGGGCCAGTTGGGCATTGGTTGTGAACAGGATGATGAGGGTAGCGGTCAGCAACACGAGCGCGCCAATGAGTTGCAGCAAGCCCTGACCTAAAAACAGGCGGACTTTTTCCACATCATCGGTGGCGCGGATCATAAGCTGACCGGTCTGGTTCTGGTCGTGATACGAGAATGACAGACGCTGGATCTTGGCGTACAGATCGTTACGCAGATCATACGCGACGGACTGCGAATTCTTCTCTGCCCAGAAGGCCTGCAGGAATGCAAAGAGTCCGCGCAACGCGGCGAAGCCGACGATGAACAATCCAGCGCGGACTAAATCGTCCGGCGCTGAGACTTTATCGGCGTTGAGTTGAGCGACGAGCTGGTCGCTGGTCATCGTTGCAGGGTAATTCAAAAATGTCAGGATCTTGGGCAGTGCGACTGACATGAATGCCGCAGGGATTTTGTTGAGCGCGTCCAACACGGTGGTGGCAATGACGCCCTTGGTCACGGCGTCAATGATGCTGCGGACCAAGCGCGGTACTGCCAATTGTGAGAGGGTCGCTATCAATAAGAAAATGTAAGGCAAAACTGCCTGCCAGCGGTAGTGGAATAGATAGCCAGCGGCGCGTCCGATGACGTTGCGTTGCTGGGTCATCGATGGGCGGGGCATAAGTTTTGACATGGTTTGAGATGCTTGCACAGTTTAGTTCCTTTCAGTTCTTGAAATAGCGACAGTGGTCCTGATTGTTTATAAAATACTGTCGTGAATTGAATGTGAAGATGGAGCGGAAGTTCGGTGAATTATTGCGTTTGCTCTAATTTGGCGGCGGCTTCGGTCAGCATGGTCAGCGCAGCGCCGACTTTCGTGCGTTCTTCTGCGTCCAGGTTGGATACCAGTTCATCCACCCAGCGATAGCGCTGTTCGATCCCGCTTTCGATCAACTTCTTTCCCTTGCTGGAGAGTTTGATCAACTTGGCGCGCCGGTCATCGGGATCTTCGGCTCGTTCGATCAATCCGCTCTGGACGAGACGTTCCACCAACTGGCTGGCTGCGGCGTTCGAGACCTCGAAGCGTTCACTGATCTCTGAAATCCCGCACGAGCCTCTGTAGTGCAACTGCATCAAAATGCTGAACTGCGGCATGGACATGCCCGTCGCTTTGACGTGGTGCGACCAGCCGCGCATGGAGCGGTGCATGAAAGTGTCCATCCATTTGCGGATGATCTTCGATAATTGAACTTGGTCGGTCATAGTTAAGCCTTCTTTTTAGTTAAGCGTGCTTAACTATATGTGCGGGTTAAGTTTTTGTCAAGCGAGGGGAGATTAGAGAAGTGTTAGAAGTTCATGGAATACTTGTATATAATAGTAGGAAGTTCCTATGGAATTAGATAATCAATTCACCGAACGGGAAAAAGAGGTCGCTAAGTTGTTGTTGCAAGGCAAGAGTAATAAACAAATTGCTCTTGCGCTCGATATTTCAAAAAGCACGGTTGAATTTCATTTGAAGAATATTTACCTAAAGCTTAATGTCAATTCAAGAACCGAAGCGGTATTGAACCTGTCGAAAAGCGACCTAAGGGAATCCGTAGGTCAAGAACTAAAAGAAAACCTATGGCAAGCCACAGGCGGTAAAACCACTCAATCAGAGTACAGTTCTCAGGCAAAACATTTCTTCGACCCAAAAGAGGAAAAAGACATGAAGAACCGTACCATGATTGCAATCGTATTGAGTGCCGTTGCGATTGTAGCAGTTTGTGGAATGCTTGCGTATTTGCGATCTGCAAAGCTTGATCAGAATGCACACACCGCGCCTCTTACGCCAAACACAGAACAGCCCGTTCTTGCCGACACGCCCTACGTTGTTTTACAAGTGCCACCTGAAGCGTCCACGCGAAGTTATGATGAAGTTCTTCTGCTTTTACAAACGTCCAACGTTCCTTTTCATTATGCGGCAGATTTTATTGGGATAGGTTGTTTTGTGCCCAATGAGAAAAATCCGTGCGCTGAAACCGGCCCAATACCGTTCCCGGATGGCGAGTCGCTTTCTGGTTCCTCTGTATATTGGATGCCCGATGGAGAAAATGGGTTTTATGTTCGTGACAATCAAATTCTGGTTTTAAATCACCTGCAGAGAAAAGTTGCAGTAAGTGGCGTACTCGTTTCCAATATCCTGAAAACAGATTATCAAGCCCATATTTCTCCCGATGCCAGATGGATGGTGGAAAGTGTACAAGTAGATGATCCCTATGCCTCAGACTTAGTTTTGATAAAAACAACAACTGGAACAACCAGTAAACTCGATATTGGTTTGGATACTTGTTTCAAAACCCCAATTGGTTGGATTACACCCTCAAAATTTCTTTTTCGATGTGATATATCCATTGGAGCAACATCCAAGAAATATCTTACTGAGGTTCACTATTACACTTATGATGTTCTGGGTAATGAGTTGTTGGAAATTTCCTCTGGAACGGATATCGGCTTTGGGCCAATATCTCCCAATGGAAAGTATGTTATTCGTTACGAAAAACAGAACGGCTATTATATGAACTATTATGTGAAGGATTTGTCCAATAACCAGTTTCAATCTTCAAAACTTCCTGAAGGGCAGATGGTCTGGTCTCATGATTCCAGCAAGTTGGCAATTTTTACTGACAAAGGCGATCTTATCATCGCAAACTATGATGGCTCAAATCAAGAAAAAATATTCAGTTCAGGTTGGCAAGGTTATTTATCCATGGAGTGGTTTCCGGACGATAAATATATTGCTCTTATTGGTTCATCTAATGACTACTCATTAGCATCACAAATGATTATCTTGTCTACGAAAGGCGATATCATAAAATATGATCCCATTTCTACGACTGATGGATACAATATTGTTGGGATATCGCCTTTACCTGTGATAAAAAAATAAAAGATAACAAAAAGGGTAAAAGAAAAGGTGCGGAGAAAATCCGCACCTTTTTGGTTCTACTTGTTTCTTTGCAACGCCTGATAGATCGCGTTCGTCCCAAAGTCCAGCGAGGCGGCAGGGATTCTTTCATCAGCGGCGTGGATGACGCTGGAGAAATTAAAATCATCGGGCAGTTGCATGGGTAGGAATCCGTAGGTTTGGATTCCGAGCTTAGAGAAAAATCGTCCGTCGGTGACACCGCTCAAAAGCAACGGGACGGGCGTGCCGCTTGGGTCGACTTCACGCAGGATTCCGGCCAGGGTGTCGAAAAAGCCCATGTCGGGGTCAGCCGGTCCGGGGTCGAAATGAGCGACTTCCAGTTCCACATCCGCACCAACTATCTGGCGCATCTCGTTCAGCATGTCATCCGGCTTGAAGCCCGGAAGCAATCGTCCATCCAAATCCACGCTGACCCGACTCGGGATCACATTGATCTTTTCGCTGCCATGCAAAATCGTCGGGCTGAGGGTGTTATGCAAAAGCGGACGAAACACACGCGCATTATCGCCCAACATGTTCAAAATATTTTCCGCCAGAGCAGGGTTAGTGAGCTGGCCGAGAAACAGGCCGTTCAAGCCGCCCAGCGCCGATGACATGGCGTTAAACATCAAACGCGCGGCGGGCGTGACGTGGATGGGCAATTGATGAGAATCAAGTTGTTGAAGGAATTGCGCCAGGCGCGCCATCGCACCGCCGCGCACCGGCATCGAACCGTGACCGCCCTGACCGTGCACTGTGGCGAGCATCGCGCAAATTTGTTTTTCAGCCACCTGGATCGGATAAAACCGCTTCTTTCCGACCGTGAGCGTGAACCCGCCAAATTCGCCGATCGCATACCGGATGCCTTTGAACTGCTCCGCATATTTTTCGACGAGGAACTTTGCACCGTAATCGCCGCCGACTTCTTCATCGCTGACGATGGCGAGGATCACGTCGCCCGGCAATTTTTGGTTTTCCATCTTTGCACGCAGGAACGCGGCCACCATCATGGCGACGCCGCCTTTCATATCGAGCGCGCCGCGTCCCCAAATGAATCCATCGACAAGTTTTCCATCGAACGGTGGATGAGTCCATTGCTGATTTGCAGTGGTGACAACGTCCACGTGGCCGTAGAGCAATAACGGCGCGGCGCGTCCTTCGCCGGGAAGGTGGGCTACCAGGTTTGGACGATTTGGATCAAGCGAAAATATTTTGGTCTCGATCCCGGCCGCTTTCAGCAACCCACCGATGTAAGCAATACATTCAGCCTCATTGCCGGGCGGATTGGTGGTGTTGAATTGGATCAGTTTTTGCAATAATTCTGCTGGACGCTGGTGAATGAAAGTTATATTATTTGATGTTGACATAATTT
>JAKAMM010000408.1 GCA_021812905.1 Chloroflexota bacterium
CATAAAATCGGGCAGGTCGCGCGTGAAGCCATATATGAAAGTGGGGTTTTCCCAACTTTGAGATTCGAGATTCGCTTTCAATTTTTCATTGCGTCCGCATACAACAACAATGCCGAGATCGAGGCCGGATTCGTCAATGGCGCGGGCTGTCTTGCCAAGCGGACCCATTCCGTCTCCGCCGCCAACCATCAAGACGATGGGTTTGTCCAGGAGCCAGCCAAGTTTTTGGCGCAATTCATTTTTATCGCCAGGCGGAGTGCAATATCGTTCCGCAATGGGCATGCCAACGACTTCGATTTTTTCGTCCGCAATATGATAGGCTAGGGCGCGCTCACGCGCCGTTTCGGTCGGGACAAAAATATGATCGGAGCGGCCATCAAACCAAAGTGCGTGGGTTGTGACCATATCGGTGACGACCGTATAAAAAGGTGGACGATTGCGTCCGAGTGCCCGGAGTGCGAACGTGTTGGCAATCGGATGGACGGTCACGATCAAGTTGGCAGGATGATCGCGGACCAGACGACGTGCGCCAAGTCGCGCCACCGGCCAAAGCGAAGACGTGATCATGCGCGCCCGCGCGCGTCCATCGGTGGCATAAAAAGATGCACCCCACAAACGCGGCGCCTTGACCAGTTCCGGATACATTTCGGGCAATCTACTGAACGGAGGCGGCGCGTAATCCTTGAAGAAGTCGATCATCTCATAGGTAAATCTGTCGCCGTATTCGATCTGCAGCGCTTCGATGATAGCTTCCGCCGCGGAGCGATGTCCGCCACCGGTATCGGAGAAATAGAATACGATGTGAGGTTTATTATTCGGATGGTTGTTCATCTTTTTTTGTCAGGTTGACTTTCATTCGTTTTGATAATTCGCGGCGGGTCAGCATGACGCGATGACCGCAGCCCTTGCATTCGATGCCAATATCCGCGCCGAGGCGGACAACGGTCCACTCGTACGAGCCGCAGGGATGCGGTTTGCGTAAATGGAGTAAATCATTGAGTTGCAGGTCAGGCAGCATTTTTTAGTGGCCGGTAATCAGTGGTCAGTAATCAGTATCCAGTGACGAAAGAGATTATACCGCGCTGTAATTTGTGATAAACTTTGGCCGTTCATTTATATCCCGTTGGAGGGAATCCATGCCTGCTCGTGAAACTTATGCCATTGAAATTGCCGGATTGAAACGAAACCTGCGCCTGTTCCAGATCAAGCCCGGTCTGCGTATTGCGATTTTGAATATTTTAGGCGACACTGAATTGGTCGAAGCCTGCGCGCGCGAACTCGCCCAAAAGCTCAAAAACGTCAAATACGATGTGCTGGTGACGGCCGAGGCAAAATCCATTCCATTGGCATATGCGTTGTCATCAGAAATGAAGAAACCTTACGTCATTTTGCGAAAATCATATAAAGCATACATGGGCGACGCCCTCACCGCCGAAACGCTTTCCATTACAACCGGTCAGCCGCAGATTTTGGTTCTGGATGAGAAGGACCGTGCGATGTTGAAAGACAAGAAAGTCCTCATCGTGGACGATGTGATCAGCACCGGCTCAACTTTGCAGGGCATGAGAATGGTGATCGAGAAAGCGGACGGGATAGTTGTCAAAGAGGCGGCCATTCTCACCGAAGGCGAACGCTCAAAATGGGAGCAGATCATCTCACTCGGACATTTGCCGTTGTTTACGGATTAAATTTGTAGGGGCACAGCGACGCTGTGCCCCTACAACATCCCAATTAATTTTTGTTTTTTCTCGCGCGTCATCGTTTTGATGGCGCGTTCGCGTTTCAACGCGCTGACTTTGTCCGGCTGAGGCTCAAGATAAACTAATTTTACAGGGCGGCGTGTGTGCGTGTAACGCGCCCCGCGGCCGGCGTTATGCGTTTTGACGCGCCGCTCCGGATCGGTTGTCCAGCCGGTGTAGAGAGTTCCATCAGAACATTCAACGATGTAACAGTAACAGGACATGTTAATTCATGTCTTTGCGAGGGGGTTTTCCCCGAAGCAATCTCCGCTTAAAAGGCAAAAACATTCAACAAGATTCACCCGCTTAATTGGAGATTGCTTCGCAAAGTGCGCTCGCAATGACATATAGCTATTTCTTCTTTTTCTTCCGATCAATCACACTGCCTCCAAAAAAGATTTGACGGAACTGTCCAGCGGCGTCTGGAAGTTCGATTACATCACCGCCTTCTTTCAACCATTCGGCGGCAGTCCGTTCAGTGAGCCAGCGCTCGCGCGAGGCAAAGGCTTGATCCAAGCGCTCGGCCACGTTTTTCTCATCGCCATTTTCAATGTCATCACGCAGACCTTTGAGAGATGCCATCAACACATCCAGCGCGTGGACAACGCTGAAGCGACTCGCCAGCACGGCCTCTTTCAAGGAAGCGGGATCATCATAATATGCCAGACCGCCGGTCACGCCCGCAAACGGACGCCCGGCCAATTTACGCGCGTCCATCCAGCCTGAGCCGTCGACCGTCGCATCGAGCAACGCGGCTGCCGTCAACTGCGGAAGCAGGTGCACGCTCGACATCAAACCATCCGATTCTGAAATATCTGTCAGCATGGCTTTGGCGCCCAAAAGTTTTGCCAGATCTACAGCCAATTGCTCCACTTCGAGCGGCGTGCCGGGAGGCGCGTCCACGGCTATGACTGTGTGTTTGAAAAGATCGGGACGCGCGGCGTTGAGTCCGCTTTCAGACGAGGCAAAAGAGTCGGGAGCGAGACTCGGCACAAGTCCGAGATAGAAGCGGCCTTGAGGAATGAATTCGCTGGCCCAG
>JAKAMM010000409.1 GCA_021812905.1 Chloroflexota bacterium
TGGTGCGACCGTTGAGAATTTACGTCAATGTGTCGGCGCGGCGGGTGTGGATGTTCAAGGCTTTGTGTTGAATCCGCTTGCATCCGGCGAAGTTGTTTTGACGGAACAGGAAAGACAAATGGGCGTAGCTGTCTGTGATATCGGCGGCGGCACGACCGACCTGGCAATTTATGTGGACGGCGATGTCTGGCATACCATGGTTCTGGCCGTCGGCGGCAATCATCTGACGCAGGATATCGCTCACGGATTGCGGCTGTCCATGTCACAGGCGGAGGATGTCAAGAAGCAGCAGGGACACGCGGTCCGCTCCGAGATCGGAGCCGAGGAATATTTCAGCATCCGCCCGTTCGGTGAAGATCATCCGGTTCGCATCAATCGTCAGGACCTGGCACACATCATCGAGGAACGCACCGCAGAAATGTTCTCGCTGATCATGCAGGAGATCAAACGCTCAGGCTATGACGGATTGCTTCCGGCTGGCATGATCCTGACCGGCGGCACGAGCGCCCTGCCCGGCATTCGGCGCGTGGCAAATGAAGTGCTCGCCATGCCCGTCCGCACCGCGCAGCCTGAAAACTTAAAGGGCATGGTGGATCGTCTTAACTCCCCCTCTTATTCCACCAGTGTCGGACTCTTATTCTGGGCGTTCGCCATGCACGAAAATGATTTATCAGCTAGCAAGCGATACAGGAAAGGCCAAAGATCGAAAGGAGAAGCAAGTATGAATCTTGATAATGTAAAAGATTGGTTTAAAAGACTACTACCTTAGTAGGTGAGGAAAATGGTCATTTATACCCTCCTCAAATAGAGAGCACAGTGTTAAAATTACACGATGTTCTCCTGATAAAAAAACTATTATCGCAAAGAATCGACTCGGAGGAACAAATGGAATCAACGAACAAACACGCACAGGTAGAATCATTTGCCCGCATCAAAGTGATCGGTGTAGGCGGTGCCGGACAGAACGCGGTCAACCGCATGATCGAAGAAGGCATTGAAGGTGTCGAATTCATCGCGGCCAATACAGACGCGCAAGCCCTCACTTTATCGAAGGCCCCGACTCGCGTCCGCCTTGGCGATAAACTCACGCGCGGACTCGGCGCGGGCGGTAATCCTGAGATCGGATACAAGGCCGCTGAAGAATCCTCAGACGAACTTTATAACGTGCTCAAAGGCGCCGACATGGTCTTCGTCACCGCAGGCATGGGCGGCGGAACCGGAACCGGCGCGGCGCCCGTGGTCTCGCAGGTCGCCAAAGAATGCGGCGCGCTGACCATCGGCGTTGTGACCCGTCCATTTACTTTCGAAGGCGGACGCCGCGCACAATCTGCCGAGGTAGGCATCGTTAAGATGAAAGAGCAGGCCCACACGCTTATTTCAATTCCAAATGACCGTCTGCTCCAACTCGCCGATAAAAAGTCCTCCCTGCAGGATGCCTTCCGTCTTGCGGATGACGTTCTGCGCCAGGGCATTCAAGGCATCTCCGAACTCATCACCGTGCCGGGCCTGATCAACCTCGACTTCGCCGATGTGCGCGCCATCATGTCCGAAGGCGGCGCGGCGCTCATGGCCGTCGGTCGCGGTTCCGGTGATGAGCGCGCCAAGAACGCCGCCGAACAGGCCATCTCCAGTCAACTGCTCGACATCACCATTGACGGCGCGCGCGGCGTGCTATTCAACGTCACCGGCGGTACCAACCTGACCCTGTTCGAAGTCAACCAGGCCGCGGCCATCATTCGCGAGACCGCGCATCCGGATGTCAACATGATCTTCGGCGCGGTCATTGATCCTGAAATGAACGACGAAGTGCGCGTGACGGTCATCGCCACCGGATTTGAACGCTCCAGCATGCCGCGCCGCGCCCTCGAACGCATCTCCACCCGGACCGAGAAACCGGCTCCCGTTTCGGCATCTTCTCTCTTCCGCTCCAGCGAATCGGTCAGCGTCAACGCCGACTTCTCAAAACCGGCCCCTGACTCCAAGTCCGCCTCGCTGCCCACCATCAACAGCGACGATCTCGACATCCCAACCTTCCTGAGAAATCGAAGATAGACTTGAAGCCAAAAAGACCCTGAATGCAGAATAAAGCTTCAGGGTCTTTTTATTTCATGCTAAAATAAAAGGGATGAAATCTCCCCTGCCCCTCCCACACCCGGAAGACCACCTGTCTTATCAATCGCATCGCAAACAGGTCTGGCAACAAATATTGCTGCCCATCCTGCTCACAGTTTTGATCTTCATCGCCGTGATCGTGCTGACCAGCGTTGCCATTTTCCGTGACAATGGCGAGGTCGGCCGCTGGGCAGCAATGTCAACCATCTGGCTTTTGTTGCCCGTGCTCATTGCGGGTTTCATGTTTCTGATCATCCTGGTTACATTGATCTACCTCATGCTGCGTCTGGCCGATCTCATCCCACCATATTCATATCAGGCGCAAAGAATTTTCTACCGCATTGAAGGCGGCGCAAAGAACATCAGCCAGGTGGCGCACAAACCCGTGCTCCTGTTACAGGAACTTGGCACAGTCATCAAGGCTGCCATTGCAAAAGCACTGGAAAGGAAGTAGTGTCATTATGCAAAATAGAAGTAGAACTCTAATTGTCGGCGTCCTGATCGGCGCTATTACCGGCATGATCGCGGCTGTGCTTCTCAACCGGCGCGCATCCAAAAATGAAAAATCAACTGCCATCACCGCCGGTGACGGACTCAAGATCGGCGTGTTGGTATTTGGATTATTGCGAGCGATTGCATCTCTTGACAACGACGAGAAGAA
>JAKAMM010000410.1 GCA_021812905.1 Chloroflexota bacterium
AGGTTACGCCCTGCCGCAGGCTCAGAGTGCTTTGGCCCGGCTGGACGGCGATGGTCAGGCGGTTACGGCTGACGTCAACGCTGGCCTGATCTGAAATGGCGGTGTTCCACAACAGGGGCGCGGAAAAATCGTCCGTGAAGATCATGCTGCCGATGCCGGGTTTTTGTTCGGGTGTGGGGACCTGGGTGGATAAAGTTCGCGGCGTGGGTGTGGCCGAAGGTGGGAACCAGACAACGGTCGGGGAAGGAAGCGGGGTTCCTGTTGCCACGGATTGTTCAATGAGGGATGTGTCCGCTACGCTGGCGCAGCTGGTCAGACCCGCGATGAGTCCGATCAGGGCGAACAACCTAAAAAAGATCAATCTTGTTTTTGATGGGGAGAAAATCATTTTTTATTGATGACAAACAGCGCAAAATTTTCAATTCGAGGTGTTGTACAATAACAGCATTCTACTGCTTTTTACGTCAATTCCTAAACTGATTTTTCTAGGGTAAGATGTAAATCAAATTCTCTTTTAGAAATTGACGCAGTACTCTGTAGCACACTAGGAGCGAACTATGACTGACTTGTACCGGCAAGGGCGAGAAAATGTGTTGGTTACCGGCGCATGCGGCGAGATTGGACAGGCGTTGGTGCAGGAATTATCAAAGCGCGGAGGCTATCGAGTTGTGACCGCCGACATGGCGCCGTTGCCGGAGACGATCAAAAGTTTGGTGAGCGAGCACGTGCAAGGGGATCTGGTTTATAAGATCAAAACTTTTTATGATTATGATTTTGACGTTATCTTTCATCTGGCGGCTTCGCTCTCGTCGAAGGCCGAGATAGCGACGGAAGAAGCGCACCGCATCAACGTCGAGGGGACGATGCAACTGCTGATGCTGGCGGCTTATCGTTCGGAGAAATATGACAAGGCCTTGAAGTTCTTGTTCCCAAGCTCGATCGCGGCTTTTGGAATGCCGAGCCTTGATGTGAAAAAAACAGCTGGACGTGTGAAGGAGGACGAATACAATACGCCGCACACCATGTATGGATGCAATAAACTCTACTGTGAAAAATTGGGAATGTATTACAGCCGTTTCTACGGCCAGCGTCATCTGGACGAAAAGCCGCCGGTCATGCTGGACTTTCGCGCCCTCCGTTTCCCCGGCCTGATCTCAGCCTTTACCCTGCCCAGCGGGGGGACGAGTGATTACGGTCCCGAAATGCTGCACGCCGCGGCGCAGGGAAAACCGTATGCATGCTTCGTGCGCGCAGATACCAGGATTTCATTCATGGCCATGCCGGACGCGATCAAATCCCTGCTGATGTTGACCGATGCGCCGCGCGAAAATCTCAGCCACATTGTTTATAACGTGGCGGCATTTGCCATGACGGCTGGTGAATTCCGTGATCGCGCACTGAAAGCTTTTCCCGGCGCGAAGACCACCTTTGAGCCGAATCCGCGCCGCCAGGGCATCGTTGACTCGTGGCCGCAGGATGTGGATGACTCGCTCGCCCGCCAAGATTGGGGCTGGCAGCCTGATTATGATGAGGATGCTTTCTTCAATAAATATTTCCTGCCGGAGATCAGAAAGAGATATGGAAAGTAAGTAAAGTAATCAGTGAGCAGTGGGCAGTGATCGGTGCGCTACGAGGGCGGCTGATTTTGAATCCTGATATAATTTTCCATTATGAAACTTCGTCCCGTTGTTGTCATTGGTATTTTTCTTGTTACGCTCATTCTGTTCGGTATTTCGCTCCCGGCACAAGCCGCGCCGTCACCTCAGGGAGTCCAATTTGCCACCAATACGCCATTGCCGGACGGGCGCATTCTTTACCAGGCGCAGGCCGGCGATTCGTGTATTCGCATTGCCTTGTTGAATAGGATCACCGTCGAACAACTGCGCCAGCTTAACACCAAGCTGAATCCGGACTGTAGCAATCTTATCACCGGCGATATTCTTCTGATCGGCACAGGCGGACCCTCATCTGTATCGCCCACACCGGGACCTTCGCCCACGCCTCTGCCTCTGGCCATAACGCCTACGCCGTTTACCGGTACGACCAATATCTGCGTCCTGCTTTTCAACGATATTAACGGCGATGGCATCCGCCAGCTTACCGAGCCGGTCATCGTCGGCGGCGCGATCAGTGTGACCGAGACGAACGGAAAATATTCCAAGACTCTCACGACTATTATCAATTCAGATCCGAACGCGTATGAAGGGGTGTGTTTTAACAATGTCCCCGAAGGTCATTACAACATCAGCGCGGCCATCCCTGATAAATATAACCCAACGATGGCTTTGACAAGCACCATTGACGTCAAGCAGGGTGACCAGGCTTTTGTGCCTTTTGGCGCGCAATCCAAGGATGCCACCGTAACCCAACCCGAGAATACCAATCCGGGCGGCGGCACTTCGCCTGTGCTTGGATTCCTCGGCGGGCTTTTACTGCTGGGCGGTCTTGGTCTCGGCTGGTATGCGCTGCGTTTACGCAAGCCTGTGAGCAAACTTAAGCAAAGCGGTTTGCTGAGAAAATAAATCTTTCGAATGAAAACACGAGGGGCTGTCTAAAAAGGGAATAGGCAGCCCCACCTCAAAGGGGGAAAAGTTTAATACAATCGGGGCATGAACCACGGATACCTTCAAAGCCTATAGCATGGAGCAGCCGAGTCTGGAAGAATTGATACCCGAACAGCATTTGGTGCGGGTGGTCAACCGAGTAGTGGGCGAATTGGGCAACGAGCCGCCGCTGGCAAAATACATAAGGAGGCGGGACCAGCAGTT
>JAKAMM010000411.1 GCA_021812905.1 Chloroflexota bacterium
AGCCTGCGCGTTGCGATAAAAATAGTCCATGCTTTTGCTGGCGCGGCAAATGCCGAGGATGACGTCGTTGTTGCCGAGCAGGGGCATCCGCGCCGAAACCGGATCTGTTCCGAGCGGGGCTTGAGCCGTCCCGAAAGCGCGGTGGCGGATGGGGCCGAAGTCCACGTATTCAGGTTTGAGCGGGCCGAGGTCTTCGATCCGCGTCACACGCGGCGGCAGGTAAGTATGGTAGAGGATGGATTGGATGGAGGAAAAGCCCTCCAAACCCATCAGTTCTTCACGGTAGAGTTTGCCATCCGGTTTTTTGAATTGTGTGTGGCGCTTATGCGGAATTTTGCCGAGCTTATGATAAAAAGGCATAGCGACTCCTTTGGATACTTATAAAGTCTGAGCGAACGCATCGGGCAACATTAGCCGAGTCTTATTTTTTTTCTCTTCATAGGCGAGCTGTAAAAGATGACACTTTCCTGCGGCTCGGAAAATGTCGTCATATTTGGATTCACTATTGAGAAGTGACGGTAATGGACTGGATCAACGCGTCGAGTTGTGAAAGCGACGGCTGGAACGTGTCTGCGCCCGCCGCGTTCAGTTTATCGGTCACGGCCTGAAAATATGTATCATAATCTTTTGGGTCTATGCTGCTATAACCGGGGAAGGGCACACCTCCTGCCGGGGCAGGCGCGTTTGGATCGTTGCCCGAAGAAAGGAGGGGCGAGCCGATGGGCAGAACCACGACCACATAATATTTTCCATCGCTGGTCAGGCCTTCAAAATGATAGAAGGTCCCGTTATTGGTGGCTGGGCCGACTGCCTGTCCGTATTGCGTCACCATGCGCAGACCGGAGCCGCTGGCAAAATTGATTCTCTGAACCTGTGCGGCGAACATTTGCGCAGCGTTGAAGGTCGGGACCTGCGGCAGCGCATCCTTTGTCAAAGGCGCGGACGGGCTTGCCAGAATCGCTTGTAAACTTTGAAGGCTGTTGGTCGCGCCTGCAGAAACAGCCGCAAAATCTTGCGCTGGATAAATAGTGATGTCTGCTACACTAAACTTTCCAAGCTGGTCGTTATAACCGTTCAGTGTGAAATGAATGTGCGCGGGGGCAACCTCCCACGGCGCGCCGTTTGTTTCGTCAACTGCCGCAGCCTGTTCGCCGCTTGCGCCGCTGGCGAGACCATTTGGAATGACAAAGCTGA
This sequence comes from Chloroflexota bacterium, assembly GCA_021812905.1. The sequence goes on from JAKAMM010000411.1 coordinate 1,195, forward strand.
CATTGCCAAATGATGCGGCAACTCCGCTCGGCTGCGGTGCTTGCGTGGGCGCGGCTTGTGTTGCGAGCGGTTGAGTTGCGAGTGGTGCGGCGGCTGTCAATGCCTGGATCGTCGCAGCCACAATGGTCGAAACGTTGTCAACTTGTTGCGTTGGCATAGCTGATCCGCAGGCCAGTGTTGCTAAAATCAATATGAGCATCCCCGCCAAAATTCTTTTGTTCATTTTTTGTCCCTTCCAACAATGTTTTTCAAAATCCCAATTCTCTCGATTTCCAACTCGATCACATCGCCTTTGTTCAGCCACGGGCCTTGTGTCTTGGTCAGTTCGAGCAGACAGCCTGTGCCGACCGTTCCGGAGCCGATCACATCAGCCGGATACAACATCGCTGATTGTGATGCGTGCGCGATGATCTCACCAAAGGACCAGAAGATATCTTTTAAATTTCCGCGCGACATTTCCACGCCGTTGACTTTCGCCGTCATGGACAGATCATACACGCCCGGGCGTCCGGCCGTCTTATCGGCCAGCGCTTCAGGCGTGACGATGAGCGGCCCCAGCGACGAGGCAAAGTCCTTGCCTTTGGCGGGTCCCAGCCCGGCTTTCATTTCTTCGCGTTGAATATCACGCGCCGACCAGTCGTTGAAGATGGTATAGCCAAAGATGTGTTCGGCAGCCTCGTCGGCTGAAAGATCGATACCGGCTTTGCCAATGATCACAGCAATCTCCAGTTCATAATCCAATGCCTGAGTGTAATCCGGATACGGAATTTCGTCATCTGGCCCAAAGATACTATTCGGATTTGTGTAGTAAAAAATTGGGAATTTGAACCATTCGGCGGGAATGTCACGTCCGCGATTCTGGCTGGCTGTTCTGACGTGTTGCTCGAAGGCATATGCGTCGCGCAAAGTCTTTGGCTGCAAAGGCGCATGAAGCTGGGCCTGTCCGATGTCAAAAGATTCTTTCGATGCCTGGCGCGCGGCTGTCTCTGCGCCGGCTTCGATGACAGCCCGCATGTCAGCAAAAGGCAGCGGGTAGACTCGGCCCTCTCTAACGAGGGCCGGTTGAAGCGGGGAATGCGGCGTGGAAATTGTGGCGAAGTGCATAAGGTTTAAAGTTAGAAAGTTGACAAGTTCAACTTGTGACCTTCCAACCTGTCACCTTTCCAACAGCTAAAGATTACCGCGTCGTTCCTGTTCCATTTCAATTGACTCGAACAAGGCCTTGAAATTTCCTTTGCCAAAACTTTGTGAGCCGTGACGCTCGATTACCTCAATGAACATGGTTGGGCGATCCTGAATTGGCTTGGTGAAGATTTGAAGCAAGTAGCCTTCATCGTCGCGATCCACCAGAATGCCGAGATCGTGGATGGCCTTCATGTCCTCGTTGATCTTGCCCACGCGGTCGGGCAAAACTTCATAATAGGTTTCGGGCACGCGCAGAAATTCCACGCCGTTGTTTTTCAACTGCGTAACGGTCTTGATGATGTCGCCGGTGATCATTGCAACGTGTTGTGCACCGGGCGTCAGATAGTAATCGAGATATTCTTCGATCTGGCTTTTCTTCTTGCCCTC
>JAKAMM010000028.1 GCA_021812905.1 Chloroflexota bacterium
TTATTCAGTGAAACCGATGGTGCGCTTCGTCGAAAAGACCCCATTGGTAGATGGCGGCGGGCTGAAGAATACGCTCGAAAACAAAGCTCCCGCATTTTTAGATCAGAAAATTGGCGAGTACATCAACTCGCGCGGACGCAAGGTGCTGGTGACGGTCGGCGTTGATCGCTGGGGTCTTTCTAAATCTTTTGTCGAGGCCGGTTACGAAACCGTCTTCGGCGATCTGATGTTCGGTCTGGACATCCCGATTGCCATCCATAAGATCAGTCAGCTCAAAACTTTAGCTGCGCTGCTCATGCCCATCGCCGGACGATTACCCTTCGAATGGATCTATCCAACGGGTGAAAAACAGGAAAAGCGCACACCCAAATGGGAAAAATATTATCAATGGGCAACGGTGGTTGCAGGTGACTGCCATTACATCAAACGCAACATGCCTTATGATATGCAGGGCAAAGTGATCGTCACCAACACAACCACGCCCGAAGATGTGGAAACTTTCCGCAAAGCCGGTATTAAGTATCTCATCACCACCACGCCCGTTATTGACGGACGCTCCTTCGGCACGAACATGATGGAAGCCGCATTGGTGGCTGTCTCTGGCAAGGGCCGCCCATTGACTTGGCCTGAATTAACCGAAATGCTGGATAAGCTCGGCTTCGAGCCGCAATTGCAGGAATTGAATTAACGTCATTGCGAGCAAAGCGAAGCAATCCCCTTTCGCGAGGAGATTGCTTCAGGCTTTCAGCCTTCGCAGTGACAGGAGGATTTATCATGGATGCAGTCGTTACCGCAGGTGGAATTCCGCAACCCAATGAGCCTTTATATGAGTATTCCAAAGGCGACGCCAAGGCATTGATCGATGTGGCTGGCAAGCCCATGATCCAGTGGGTGTTGGACGCGTTAAGCGAAGCAAAAACCATTGACCGCGTGGTAGTCATCGGTCTCTCAGCCAAATCAGACCTGACCTGCAAAAAGCCGCTCACATACATCTCCAATCAGGGCAAGATGCTGGATAACTTGAAGGCTGGCACAGCCAAGGTGATGGAGCTTAACCCCAAAGCCAAATATGTGCTATTTGTTTCTTCGGATATTCCCAGCATTACGGGCGAGATGGTGGATTGGATGGTCAACACTACCAGTGAAACGAAGGATGATATTTATTACAACGTCGTCCGCCGCGAAGATATGGAAGCGCGCTTTCCCGGCTCGAAGAGGACCTACACTCCGCTAAAAGACATGGAAGTCTGCGGCGGCGACATGAACGCAGCTCGCACATCCATCGTTAACCAGAACTCTGAGTTTTGGAACAAGCTGATAGAAGCCCGCAAGAATCCCGCCGCACAAGCGGCTATGATCGGCTTTGACATCATCTTCAAATTCCTATTCCGCCAATTGACCATTGACGATGTAATCAAACGCGTCGCAGACAAGTTGAACTTGAAAGGCCGCGCCATCGTCTGCCCCTTCCCCGAAATCGGCATGGATGTGGACAAGCCTCACCAACTAGAACTGATGCGCGACGACCTCGAGTCACGCGTCCGCAAGATTGCCAAATCATCGGCTCCGAAGTCCGCCGCGAAGGCCAAGTCGGTCAAGAAAGCCAGCGCCGTGAAGGCCAAGCCGGTTAAGAAAGCCAGTGCGAAGAAGACACCTTCGTCAAAGAGCAAGCCCGCTCCGAAACCGGCTGGCAAAGCCAAAAAGAAATAGAACCCTGCCACGGGGCGAATCGTGGAGACACGCATCAAGACTCTTGAACCGCGAAGCCCACAAAGAACGCGAAGAAAACTTTTAAATCTTTGCGAACTTTGCGAACTTCGCGGTTATTTTTGCCAAGCATGCAGACTCCAAAATCTGCAATAATGCTCCTCGTTTTTATTTCAGGTGAACATGAATTTCAAATCCATTCTTCAACTCGACGCCGACGTCTCCAACAAATTGTGCGTGGCTGAAAAGCCCGGTGCGCTTCGCAGCTTCGCTGTCTTCTTTGCCCACTCCGGCGACTCATGGTTCTGGGGATTGGGGCTGATCATCTTGTGGCTGGTTGGAGACTCGTTCTGGAAACGATGGGCCATCGTTGTCCTGGCTGGCATCTCCATATTGGCCGTGCTGGTGATGTCGCTCAAATTCAGCATCCGACGCAGACGGCCCGAGGGCGAATGGGGCAGCATCTACCGCAACACCGATCCGCATTCGTTTCCATCGGGACACGCTGCACGCGCCCTCATGATCGCCGTGGCCGCGGCTGGTTTGGGACCGGGCCCGGTTGCGTTGCTGTTATGGATTTGGGCGCCGCTCGTGGCGCTGGCGCGCGTCGCAATGGGCGTCCATTATGTGTCCGACATCATTGCGGGGTTTGTGGTCGGCCTATTCATGGGATTGGTCGTCCTTCAATTTCATCCACTGTTCTTGAGCTGGCTGGTATCACTTATTCATTTACCACTTTGGTGACACATGATCACTTTGCTTTTTTCACGCTTTCCAAATGTTCTTTGATATGACCCAGATCACGCTCGACCCAGGTTTGCAATGTCATGCCACTGCCTTGAATTAAGTGACACGAAGGTCGCCCCCAGGCTTCACTGGGCAAGCCGCGCAAAGCATTCACCAAAGACAGAACATTCATCACAAAACCGTCCAACATGGAAACCAAATTTTCCTGGGCATCATAATGTTCAGCCATGTAGGCATCGCCGTCAAAATTTTCAAACTGAGGATCGTCTTCTTGCAACGTGCGGCGGGCGCGCATTCCATACACCAATACATCCACATCGCGTGTATGCGCCGCCAACTGATGCACATTCCATCCGCCTTCCTCAATCGGCGAATATGGATTTTTGACACTCAGGCACACATCACGAAATTCCCTGGCAGACTCTTCAAGGTTATCCATCAATTCCTTGCGATACTCTTGCAATTCGTTCATCGCGCCTCCAGATTGACAATTTGACCATTCAAATCTGATCGGCATAAATACAACACCGACTCGATCAAATCAGCGGGAACGGATGGGTCAACGTGCTGGAATTCGGGAAAGCCCGTTCCCACCGCGTGGACATGGACACCGTACGATGCGAACTCGATGGACGCAGAGCGGGTCAACGCGATCAGACCTGCCATGCTGGCGAAATATGCCGCTTCCTTCCCGACCTGGGGGCGGGTCGCCGTTATCAAATTGATTATCACGCCCGCACTTTTTGCGCGCATCACGCGCCCTGCCGATTGCATCATCAAAAATGCGCCGGTCAAATTGACATCCAGCACACGGTGCCAATCCCATTCATCCATCTTGAGCAGGTCCACTTGCGGTTCGACGGCGGCATGATTGATCAAAATATCAATACCGCCAAAGTCGTCTTCAACCTGATTGATCATCGTCTGTGCCGCCACCTTTTTGGCCACATCATGCACGTACGCCTTGATCTTTCCGGCGCTTTGCGAGACCAGATCATCGAGATTGATCGGCGAAATATCGTTGACCGCCACGGATGCGCCGCGCGCCGCAAAGGCTTCCGCCAATACGCGGCCTTTGCCTTTTCCCGCGCCGGTGATGAGAATCACTTTACCTTCAAAATTATTCATCATGGATTGCTCGCTTTACAAACTGGAATTTCATCTGCGTTTTGATCTGCGTTCAACGCCAGGCCAAAGTATGGCGAAGGATCATACGTGTTATTGATGTCCAACTCGTTCATAAATTGTCCGCCGTTATCTTTGACTATGGAAACATGTAAATGCACTCCGACGGGATTATTGGGATCGCCCGAATAATCTCCTTGATAACCAAGCAGCATACCTGCATCAATTTTCTTTTCAGAAGTTCCGGGTGGGAACTCGGATGAGATGAACGAATTGCCGTTCGCGTCGGCCATGTGAGTGTAATAAACCCAGATCTGGCGACCGGGCTGGAGCGGATCGCTCGGCACGCGCACAATAACGGATGATTTCCAATTCGATAAACGTGTCAGATAACCCCGATAGGCGGCGACAACTTTGGTCACATTGATGTCTGTCCCCGCGAAAATATCTATGCCCTGATGGCGATGACCGGCCTGAATTGAATCGTCCCAGATAAAGCCGACCATGCCGGTAGTGGGAAAAACAAAAGGGGCTGATCCGCATTTTGAACCGGCAGCAATGACCAGGTCCGGACGGGAAGCGGGGTCTTTGATCCACGCGAAAACCTGGATAGCCCGCGCATTGCCCGATCGATAGGTCCGATAGAGATAATAAGCGCTCGTTGCAAGGGCGACAAGAAACATGGACACGAAAAGGGAGCGTTTGAACATAGGCCCAGATTATACCTTTCGCTCAAGTAGGTCATCATAGAACTCTAACAATATCTATCTTCGCCGTTTACTAACCTTCCGCTCTCACTGAGAGCAATCATCGCAAGTTGCCGGTGCAGACCTGGGTTGGTCGGGCTGGCGAAACGATTTAATGAATCGCTGGAATGAAGGTCGGCGAACTGGATTTCACGGACGGCCGATTGACACTCCTGCTGCGGCGCTTGAGCCAAAAACGGGATTGACAACCCAACAGCCGAGCGGCTGTTGAATACGTTTGACAATGTCACGCTGACTATTGTGTATTTGCCAGACCAAACCATTTGCCACATCATGCCCTTGACGCCCTTGCGGACTCGCACGCTTCGTGTGGAACTGCCTGGACTATCCGCCACGATTTGTACCCGGCTGGCCGAAAATTGAGAAAAGCCAAAACGATTTTAGTGAAGGGACAATCATAATTCATCCTTTCCTATGCACCGCCCACGCGGACCGTGACCCCGTGCGCGGACTCCCCGCAGGGACCCGCCTGACCACACTTGCCCTGCCGTCTCGCACCGGCGTGCTCGCGGCACGAACGGTGGCGGGCAGTGCCTAGGGAAGACGGCGTGGACGCATGGCTCGACAAAGAGAACCAATCCTCCCAGGACAGGGTTTCGACAGGCTCAACCTACCAGTAGATTGGGAACTGGAAATCCGCAAGGCGGTATAATAGCAGTATCGCTTAGGAGACTTGACCATGAAATACAAAATCCGCTTAGAAAAAACAGAAGAAGGTTATGCCGTTTGGTGCCCTGGACTGCCGGGGTGCTGGTCGCAAGGGGAGACAGAGGCGGAAGCATTGGAAAATATCAAGGACGCGATCAAGACGTATCTTGAAACGGTTGAAATCCTGCTCAAGGACAAACAGACTCGAATGGTCGAGGTTCCTGTTTAATTATGCCCAAATTGGCGGGAATTCAACACCAGCGAGCAATAAAAGCCTTTGAGAAAGCAGGGTTTCGCGTGATCCGCGAAAGGAAGCACATTTCCATGGCGAAAGATGATCGAATTATCATCATCCCGCGCAACAACCCGATCAACGCCTTCACAATGGCAGGAATTATCAAAGACGCGGGTCTGACCATCGAAGAGTTCAAGAAATTGCTGTAATATGCCCGAAACCAAACGCCCCCTCAAAGTCTTCCCTTCGACACTCCCTTCGGTCGCAGGGCAACGCCTCTGCCACGCCCACGCGGAGCGTGACCCCGTCCCACAAGGGGATGATATGCGCGCACTCTTGGTGATCGAGTAGGCGGCGGGATTCAACAAGTCTTTGGAAAACTACTTTACCTCCGCCGCCGTATCGAGACCCGCCTGACCACACTTGCCCTGCCGTCTCGCACCGGCGTGCTCGCGGCACGAACGGTGGCGGGCAGTGCCAGGGAAGACAGCGTGGACGAATGGCCCCACAAGGCAAAACTCCTTCTCCAAAATTGAGAGTTATAATAACCGTATAGTTCAGGAGAAAGACAATGAATACTTATCCATCAATTTATACAGAGAAAATTTCTCAGGAAATTCACCAGACGCCTGATGAATATTTACCCGCATTATTGGAGATAGTGCGCCTATTCCGCGAAACTGTGACGTTGAAACCTGCCGAGTTAAGTTTTCGCCAGGGGTGGGAAGAAGCAATGAATGGCGAACTCCTCCCGTTGGATCAACTTTGGGAAGGCGTAGATGCCGCATAAGCCAACGATTGAGATTGCTTTCACGCCAGAGTTCAAGCGCAATTTGCGTGGACTGGCGAAGAAGTATCCTCATATTCGTTCGGATGTTCAACCGATTATCGAACAAATTCAAAACGGGGAATTTGTTGGCGACTAGGTTCAGGGGACGGGCTACACAATTTTCAAAGTTCGCATTCGCAACAGTGACGTTTCGCGCGGCAAGAGCGGTGGCTATCGCGTGATTTACTACCTGAAAACAGCAACGGCTGTCATACTCGTAACGATTTACTCAAAGACCGAACAATCTGACGTTTCATCTGCAAAAATCGAGAAGATACTTTCCGAGTTCAAGTAATTCATCCTTCATCCTTCTGACTTCATCCTTTCCTATGACCCGCCCTCTCAAAGTCTTCCTCTGCCACGCCCACGCGGACCGTGACGCCGTCCGCGCGCTGTACGCCCGCCTGACCAAAGACGGTGTGGACGCATGATTTGACAAGGAAAAATTCCTGCCTCTACTAATTGAGAGTTGATCACATTTGGCTGTATAATTTTATTACCTCTTTTCGGTGGGACAAGCAAATGCTCGAGACTAAACGCCCTCCCAATGCCTTCCCTTCGACAGGCTCAGGACAAGCCTCTGCCACACTGTGCATGCGATGCAGTTCCGTGATGTTTATGCCGCACAAGGAAATTGATCGAGTCACATTTTATGTTGCAGGATTTTCTTGAAGAACGCAAACACATGGTGGCACGCGAGCTCCGTGCACGCAAAATCACTGACGAGCGTGTGCTGGCTGCGTTTGAATCGATCCCGCGTCATCTCTTCGTGCCGGAGAAGTCGCGGTTGTTGGCGTACGAAGACTGCCCGCATCCGATCGGTTTCGGGCAGACGATCTCGCAGCCGTTTATCGTCGCATATATGATCCAAGCGCTGGAACTGATTAACACGGAACGCGTGCTTGAAGTAGGAACGGGGTCAGGCTATCAGGCGGCAATTCTTTCGTGCCTGGCGCAGGAGGTGCATACTGTCGAGTTGATCCCAGCCCTGGCAGATCGCGCCGCTCAGACGCTTGCCGATCTTGGAATCAAAAACGTTTTTGTCCACATCGGAGACGGGTCCGTGGGCTGGCCCGAGTCCGCGTTGTACGACGCGATCATTATCGCTGCCGCCGCGTCTCGTGTGCCGAAGAGCTTGTTGAGTCAATTGTCCGATCACGGACGCATGATCCTGCCTATAGGCGGAAGCGGATTCCAAGTGTTACAGTTGTGGCGGCGCGCGAAAGAATCCTTTTCACATGAGATGTTGCTGCCTGTTGCATTTGTTCCGCTGAGAGGCAAGGAGGGGGTGTGAATTTGCGAGATTGTGTCCAGGTAATTGACGTATAATATTCGATATGAAGCAGGACGGGGTTCTTCAAATCTTGAAACAAAAAAACGCTGAAATGACAAAACAATTCGGCGTCAAATCCTTGTTGTTGTTTGGCTCGGTGGCAAGGAGTGAAGCCACTCCTGCCAGCGATGTGGATTTGCTGGTGGAGTTCAACCGTCCCGTTGGTTATTTTGGTTTGTTCGCTTTGCAGGATTACCTTGAAAAACTGCTTGGCTGTCTCGTTGGCCTTGGGACTCCTGATAGTTTAAAGCTTTATATAGAAGATCGTGTGATGGGGAATTGATCCGTGTTACTTAGAAATTATTGAGTATAGACAGATATAACAGTCAAAGTGAAGGAGCGAAACTATGTTTACTCATATTGCTTATAACCCGGAGATATTAAGCGGCAGACCACATATTATTGGTACGCGCCTGAGCATCGAGTTTATTCTCGAACTCTTCGCCAGCGGTGCTACCAAGGATGAAGTTCTTAAGTCTTATCCTCAATTGACTGCCGAAGCAGTTGAAGAAGCATTGAAATATGCGGCGCAATCTGTGAAAAATGAAGTATTGCTCGATGTGAAGGTTGGGGCGTGAAGGCTCTTGATTTCCCATTACTTGCAGACGAAAATGTCCATCCCGATGTAATTGAGTTTTTGCGAGTGGCGGGATTGGATGTTGAGTCTATATCTGAACAAGGGAAATTTGGAATTTCTGATACTCAAGCTTTATCGCAAGCAGCCGAAGCGGGGAGAGTGGTTTTGACCCATGACAGCGACTTTGGCGGACTTGCCTTAATGGGCGCACAATTTATCGGGATAATTTACATCCGCCCAGGTCATATCCATGCTGATTTTACAATAAAAACGATCAATGCCATCCGTGAAAACGCTCCCGACGTGACCCCGCCATTTATCCTCGTCGCCGAGCGGACAGGTGACACCGTAAAGATCAGAGTTCGACAGTTGTAATTCATTAGGCCACCAATAACGGGATGGATATGGTTGAAGCAAAACGTGCATTGAAAGTATTTTTATGTCACACCCACGCGGACCGTGACCCCGTGCGGACTCTCTACACCCACCTAACCAAAGACGGCGTGGACGCATGGCTGACTCGGCGGGGGATTGGAAATCCCCGCCTCAGCGCATGGAAGCCCTGCGGGCTGGGCGCGCAGAGTCCGAATGGACTTTCCCGAACTGAGCAGGGGATTTCAATCCCGTTCACCCACGCCCACGCGGACCGTGACCGCGTGCGCGCACTCTACTCCCGTCCCACCAAAGACAGCGTGGACGCATGGCTTGACAAGGAAAAACTCCTCTCAGGACAGGATTAGGAATTGGAGATTCGCAAGGCTGTGCGCTGATATGACATACAATTTGACAAACTCTTCTAAAGGTCATACACCATATGAATGATTATTATAAAATATTAGAAGTTGAACCTAATGCTTCCCAAGACCAAATCAAAAATCAGTATAGATTCTTGGTGCAAGCCTGGCATCCAGATAAATTTGGTTCTCCTGAGACCAAAGCAAAGGCTGAGGAGAAACTTAAACAGATTAATGAGGCTTATGATTTATTGAAAGATCCGATAAAACGTGAACAATACAATCACCAAAGACAATATTCTCAAAAGGGATATGACCATCAAGCACGAGACGAGTATGAGCGCCAAAGATATGAACAAGAAGCGAGGAAAAGAACAGAAGCAGAGAAGCGCCGAAAAGAACAGGCCGAAGCGCAAAGGCGTGAACAAGAGGCAAAGGTAAGAGCAGAGCGTGAAGCTGCTGAAGGTGCCAAACAAGAAGCCGCCGAAAAAGTTGTCCGTGAACGCGCTCGCAAATTGAATACGCCTATTGTTTTCGTGATTATCGGCGTGGTTATTATCTTCATTACTTTGCCGCGATTGTTTTCTGGACATACCACTACGTTTATCCCAACTTTTGCACCTGCGGCATCCTCAAAGACACGAGCACCAGCCCCAATGCCAACAGAATCATTTGTTATTACACCTACACCACTCCCCACTGAAATCACTGACGCCAAAGGCGTCCCCATGCGATTTGTGCTCGCAGGCAATTTTATAATGGGTAGCGACAATTATAGTTACGCACAGGAAAAGCCCGTGCACACTGTTTATCTGGACTCGTTTTATATAGATAAGTATGAGGTAACCAACGCTCTTTACAAAGCATGTGTAGACACTGGTCTTTGCTCGCCGCCCAAAGAGATGAAGTCATATACTCGCAATAGTTACTATGGCAATTCACAGTATGATGATTATCCAGTGATTTATGTGGATTGGAATATGTCGAACACTTATTGTCAGTGGCGCGGCGCACAATTGCCTACCGAAGCGCAATGGGAAAAAGCCGCTCGTGGTACAGACGGACGTGATTATCCTTGGGGTGAAGGGATTGCTTGTAGCAAAGCAAACTCTCTCAATTGTAGTGTAGGAGATACAGCCATCGTAGGCAGTTATAAAAATGGAGTAAGCCCTTATGGTATTTACGATATGGCAGGTAATGTCTGGGAATGGGTAGCAGATTGGTATTCAGAAACATATTACCAGAATTCACCTCAATCCAATCCTCTGGGTCCTGAGAGCGGGCAGTACAGAGCGTTACGTGGTGGCGCGTTTGGCGATAGCGATCTGCGTGTTTCTAATCGTCTTAGGGATGATCCCGCCAACAACTTCTATAGCATTGGTTTCCGTTGCGCCCGCTCGGCTCCGTAATGTAGGTAACACTTTTTAATCGGAATCAACTTGCACTGTCGTGTGAATCGCTTGAGTCAATCTAAATCGGGGATTGCCACACTTCGTTAGCAATGACATATTCAGTACGGTATAATTTGCTCGCTTGAATCAATTCCCAATCGAATCGAAAATAAAAATGCAAAAATCTTCTTTCCAGGAAATCATCCTCAAACTCCAGGACTTCTGGGCATCGCACGGATGTCTCATCACACAGCCCTACTACACCCAGGTCGGCGCAGGGACGATGAACCCTGCCACCTTCCTGCGCGTGCTCGGACCCGAGCCGTGGAATGTGGCGTACGTCGAGCCGTCGGTCCGCCCCGATGACGGGCGGTACGGCGAGAACCCCAACCGCTTCCAACTCCACACCCAGTATCAGGTCATCCTCAAGCCCGACCCAGGAAACCCACAGGAACTCTATCTCGAGTCGCTCAAAGCCCTCGGTATCAACCCGCGCCAGCACGATATCCGCTTCGTGGAAGACAACTGGGAACAGCCCGCCATCTCCGCGTGGGGTTTGGGCTGGGAGGTCTGGCTTGACGGGCAGGAGATCACGCAGTTTACCTACTTTCAGCAGATGGGCGGCGTGGCGCTCGACCCCGTCTCGGTCGAGATCACCTACGGGCTCGAACGCATCCTCATCGCGCTCAACAACGCCAAAGCCATCTGGAACGAGGAATACGGTGCAGGCGTGACCTACGGCGAGATCCGCCGTCAGGAGGAGTTCGAACACTCCAAATATTATTTCGAGACCGCCGACGTCGAACGCGTGCGTGCCATGTACGACCTCTTCTCCGCCGAAGCCGACGCCTGTCTCGCGGGTGGTCTGATTGTCCCCGCGCACGATTACGTCCTCAAATGCTCGCACTCGTTCAATATCTTAGATACACGCGGCGCAATCAGCGTTGCCGAACGTCAAGCCTTCTTCCGCCGCATCCGCGAACTGGCGAAGGGCGTGGCGGTAGGCTATCTGGAGCAACGCAAGTCTTTGGAATACCCATTGTTGAAAGTTGAAGGTTCGAAGGTTGCAAGTTCACAAGTTAAACCCGCACCCCGACTTTCCAACCTGCAACCTGCCAACTTTTTACTGGAGATCGGCGTTGAAGAATTACCTGCAAACGATGTGGACACCGCCTACGAACAACTCACACAACGGATTCCGACTCTGCTGAAGGAACTTTATCTTGACCACGGGAATATTCGGATCTTTTCTACCCCTCGGCGGATCGTTGTTTCTATTGACTCTCTCTCCCCGAATCAACCAGACCGCGAAGACCTCGTCAAAGGTCCGCCCGCTGATAAAGCCTTTGTAGGTCGGACTGGTAGTCCGACCCCGACCTCGCCTGCCGAAGATGGTCGGATTGCCAATCCGACCTACACGCCTGCGGCGCTTGGTTTTGCAAAGAAGAACGGTATTGATCCATCGGCGCTTGAAGTTCGTGAACAAGATGGCGGCAAGTATGTTTTCGCGGTTGTCAGCAAAAAGGGACGCCCCACTCCCGAAGTGCTGGTGGACGCATTACCCAAATTAGTCGAAAGCATCAAGTTCGAAAAGTCCATGCGCTGGAATGACTCTGGCGTGTCCTTCTCTCGTCCCATCCGCTGGTATGTTGCGTTGCTCGGTGACATGGTCATCCCGTTTGAATATGCTGGCGTCGCCTCAGGCAACGTCTCTCGCGGACTTCGCCCCTACGGCTCGCCCGAAATCAAAATCCCCTCCGCCGATAAATACTTTGATGTGATCCGCGAAGCAGGCATCCTCCTCGATAAAGAAGAACGCAAAGCCTCCATCGTTGAACAAGTCAACCAAGCCGCGGCATTGGTCGGTGGGGAAGCCATCATTGACGATGGTCTGCTCAACGAAGTCACCAACTTAATTGAAATGCCCACTGCTGTCATGGGCGAATTTGATAATGAATATTTGTCTTTGCCGCAGGATGTACTTATCTCTGTGATGAAGAAGCATCAAAGGCATTTCCCTGTTCATCGCGTAGGGGCGACCCTTGTGGTCGCCCAGGGTA
>JAKAMM010000412.1 GCA_021812905.1 Chloroflexota bacterium
ATTTATAAACCTCTTCGGCCACGAATTTTGCGAAAATTTTTGCCGCAAATTACGCGGATTGCGCCGATTTTTCTTTGGTGCGAACGATTCTGCGATGTTGCAAAGATTCTGTTCCAAAGTTCAACAGAAGCGCAAGCTTATAACCAGTTGCGACCAAGTAATTAATGGCTTGAGCTTTATGTACGTCATTCAAGGCTGAAACCGATTTAATTTCAAGGATGATTTTGCCTTCTATTACAAAATCTGCCACATACTCTCCGACCAACACATCTTTGTAATGTACAGGCAATCTTACCTGTTGTTCAAATGCAATACCCCGTAAAGCAAGTTCATGTGCAAGCGCGGCCTGATAAACAGCTTCGAGAAATCCGCCGCCCAAAATGCGATGAACCTCCATCGCTGCCCCAATGATGGCATAACTCAAGTCCTGGAAAATCAACTCAGTCATCTTTCCTCCAAAATAATCCGTGAAATTCGCGAAATCCGTGGCTAAGACCCCAGACCATTTTGGCGAATTACATTTGCAAACCATCTGCCGCTGTCTTTGACAGTTCTTTTCAATGTCTTGTAATCTACATAGACCAACCCAAAGCGTGGGCCATAACCCAGCGCCCATTCGAAGTTATCGGTCAGCGACCAGTGGAAATATCCTTTAACAGGCACGCCATCCTGAATAGCACAATGGACTTGTGCGATGTGACTCTCAAGATAACGAATGCGGCGCTCGTCGCGCACACGGCCATCGAAATCAAGTCCATCGGGAACGGGGATGCCGTTTTCAGTCACCATCAATTCGCAGGATGGTTTGTAATCTTTCCAGATGCGGGTCAGGATTTCATACATGCCAGTCGGGAAGATTTCCCACATGCCTGAATATTCGTTGCCTTCGGGGAAAGTCTGTGCGGCCGCAACAAGAGGGAACTTGGCATCATATTTCATGACCGAACGCGAGTAGTAATTGACGCCCAGCAAGTCGAGTTGTTTTATCTTTTCCATATCGCCAGGCTTGATGAGCGACGAGGAGAGCATTTTACCGAGAGCGAATTCTTGAATCGGGGTTGTCCCTTTGAGAATTGGATCAAGCACAGAGCGGTTAAGCATGGCGTCCGTGCGACTGGCCGCGTCGCGATCTTTTTTCGATTCGGAGGCTGGGTAAATCGGATTGAGATTCAGCGTGATGCCAATCTTGACCGGTTGTTTGGCCGCGGCGCGGATGGCTTCCACGGCTAGGCCGTGTGAAAGAAGCAAATGATGTAAGGCTTTGATTCCAGCCGCGGGGTCTTTGAAGCCCGGTGCATGATCGCCGAGAAAATGTCCAAGAATGGCCGCGACCCAAGGCTCGTTGTGAGTGCAGACAACTTTAACGCGATCCGTTAAAAGTCCAGTGACGACGCGGGCATATTCGGCGAAGGCATAAGCCGTATCGCGGTTGGGCCATCCGCCTTTGTCTTGAAGCGTCTGTGGTAAATCCCAATGAAAAAGACAGACATACGGCTCGATTTTATTTTTGAGCAATTCGTCTATGAGACGGTCGTAAAAATCCAATCCCTTTTTATTGACCTTGCCTGTGCCCTCGGGCAGGATGCGAGTCCACGAAGTGGAAAAACGATACGCCTTCAAGCCGAGGTCGGCCATCAGGCGTATGTCGTCCTTGAAGCGATGATAATGGTCCACGGCGATATCGCCGTTTTCGTTGTTTGCAACTTTGCCAGGGATGTGGCTGAAGGTGTCCCAGATGGATTTGCCTTTTCCATCCTCGTTCCAGGCGCCCTCGATTTGATAGGCGGATGTGGCCGCGCCCCAGACGAAATCTTTCGGAAAAGTTAACGTTGGCATTTCCACTTTCCTCCTGCACAGGGATGCCGCAAGCATACAGGAGAATTCTTTATTGCGCAAGCAAAAGACAGCGGAGATAAAGATCAACCTTATCTCCGCTGTGGTCATGAGCACATTATTACTTGGCTGGTTTTTGGATTTGGAACTTCACCACGTTATGGTCGCCGACCGAAGTGGCGTAAAGATTGTTTTGTCCATCGAAGGCGATGCCGTAATATCCGCCTGAGATATTATTGAGGTATGCGCCGCTTGAATCGAAGACTTGAATGTTATAAAAGTCATTTACAAATATGCGGCCATATCCGTCTATTGCGATTCCCTCGGGGCTGACAAATTTTCCCGGCTCAAACTGACCCGAATCCTTCGCTTCACCCCCAAATTGGTTAATGTATTTTCCCTGTGGTGAGAATTTGAGAATCACAGGCGGAGTGTCGTTGGTTATATAAATGTTGCCCAATCCATCTACAGCCAGTTTGGGAAAGCCGCCGCTGCTGCCCATGACTGCGTTGATCGGATCGGGAATTTCAAAATCGATAGTGCCATCTCTTTTGAAATGGACGAGATTGTTATCTCCGAAAGTAATCGCATAGAGCGTCCCATCGGTTCCCATGGCGATGTTCTCGTAAAAGTGGCTATCATCGCCGATCTGTCCAATCTGTTGTCCTGTTTCATCGTAGATCAAAATCTTGCCATTGGGAATATAGATCTTCCCATCCTGACTGACCGAAATGCTATCGGCGTTAACAGCCTTGCCCTTTTCATCGGTTACAGTAAATGTGGATAAGAACTTTCCTTTCGGGTCAAAGATTTGAACGCGTCCATCTTTGAAGTCGGCAACGACGATGTCGCCTTCGCCATCTACGCCCAGCGCGTGCGCATCCTGGAACATGCCCTGACCGATTCCCTGACTT
>JAKAMM010000413.1 GCA_021812905.1 Chloroflexota bacterium
AACATAACTCAACGAACGGATGCCCGCGTATAACTGGCTTTGATGTACAACGATGCTGGTCTGCCCGCTGACGGTATCGCCTGCCACGTCAGTGACGTTGGCGTTGAATGTCACCTGCTGGTCGGTTTTGGTCTCACCGAGATCAATCGGCTTGGAAACATCCAGATGACCATTTGAATCTGTGACGTCCTGACCCTCGGCGAGAGTCCCGGCCTGAGCAGGTTTTTCCGGCTGCATATAATACATATCGCGATCCCAGTCCGAGAAACTAAACTGGCTATATTTCGGACTTGGCGTAAAGGTATACGGCGCGGCCTCTGTGAACCAATCCACTTTGCTGTTACCGACATTGCCGCCTGAATAATAGGTCGCGTCGAGACTGAACTTGACTTGATCGCCAACCAAAACATTTGTCTTGTCAGCGGAGGCGTTTACTTGGAAAGTCGGCTTGTGATACTCAGCCACACGGAAAGTCAAATAGCCGAATGGATCTGCGGTGGGCGAGGTGGCAACTGAGATCGTGTATGTGCCCAAGGCGGCATCAGTTCCCAGTTTGAAATCATCGTTGATGCTTCCCAATTGCGAGAGGGACAAATACTTGGAATAAACTTGTTGGCCTGATTGATCAATGGTCACATAGACTTGAGTATCCTTGATCAGACTGTAGTGCAGGTCGTCGTTCTGGCGCACTAAACCCTTGAAATACACATCCTGTCCGGGACGATAAACCGGCCGGTCGGTGTAGAGATAAACAAATGGTGCGGAAGTCGGACCGTAATAATTTTGCTGGATGCCCAAATCCCCGGCCCACACGCCGCTGCCCCAATTCTGCGCAACGAAAGCCAAATGACCTGACCCTTCGGCGTTGCTCAGGGCAGGTCCTTCAACACGCGCAAACATGGGCGAGTTGATTCCGTTCAAATAAACGAGGCCGTTGGAATCAGTGTTGGTCGTGCTCCCGACCTGCTTCATGTCCTTGTCATAGAACATGACCGGCACGTTGGCTTGCGGCTTTCCGCTTTCAAGGTCAACGACCCACGCCAGCCCCTCGTTTGAAGTGGACTTGAAAGTGATGTTATCCGTCGCGACGATGAATATGAAGGCCTGGTAGAAATTGCCCTTGTAATCCAGCGGTGAACCTTTTACACCAACGAAATAATATCCCGGCGGAAGCGAATTTCCTTTTTGATCTTCGAGTTTGATATTAAGGCTATGAACTTGATTCCTTGTTGCTTGCGTATCAGGTTTCCACTCATTGATAGGTTGAGCTTGCGGCATAAAAGTAGTCGAAGCGACGCTTCCTTTATCGCCCCCCGGGCCGCCCACTAATCCTTTAAATTCATCGAAAGCGAGAGGGTATAGAGAGAGCGTGGCCGAATCCAGATTGGTATATTCGAAGAAGACATCTTGCGGCCCTTGAGCGCGATAGACCAGCGGCGTCCACGGCATGACCAGCCGCGCGTATGGCGATAAATCTGCAGTGTTGAAGCTCAATGAAGACTCGGTCTTGATCGTGTTGCCGTAAATATCGGCCATGCCGGGCAGGGCGCGCACAATGTAATTCGCGCCTGGGTCCAAGCCATACATGTTGTAGCTGTAATCGTAATCGTTGTAATACCACTGTGGCGCTGTTTTCGGCGCAGGCGTGATAATGATTCGACTCTTCAAGCTATCCAATTTCATCGGCGACGCAAATTGAATGCTAAGCGAACCATCAAATCCACCCTTCGTATTTGGCGGATTTATTTTGACAACCTGCGGCAATGGCACGGTGCTGAAATGGGCCGTCAATCCATCCTTCAACGTTCCACCATCGGCGGCCTGCGCGGTATCCGCAATTTGTAGATCGTAATAACTGGCGATGTCATACTGGCCGTGCGGCTGGATGGTCAGAACGGTGAAATCTTTATTCCAACTGAGATCAAGATGCGCGGGGGTTTTGGTTTCACGGTTGGTAACTGTTGTGGCACTCGCAACACTATCAGGATTCATCGGCTGGAGGAATGTAATAATAAAAGCCTGATCCAGCAAAACATTTTGGATATTATCCAGCTGCGGATTCTCCGGTCCGTTCTTCAACGCGACGCTTGCGATGCCGGGCACGCGCGTGCTGAATTGCCAGACGAAGGATTTATCCAATGCGTCCCCGTTGGTATCTTTCAATCCGGCTCCCACGCGGACTGTGTAGCGGGTTCCGCTTAATAAAGCTTGATCCGGTTGAAAAACATATACCGACGAGTTGACCCATTGGCCTTGTCCCGCGACCTGAGGAGAAAGTTCAATCGGCTGAGGCAAGCCTGCTTGCTCTTCCTTGATCGTCAACGGAACAATGGGATGATTGAAGATGACCGTGATATTTGTTTTCTGGTCGATATCTTCGGCGTCCGCGCTGGGGAAGACCTGTCCAACTTCCAAACTTTCAGTTGTTGTGAAATCAACTTCGATTACATCTGTCGGCGATGTCCCATCCAGCGCGGCTGCGGAGGTGGAAAAGATTCCACGATAGGTTGACGCAGGCTCCAGTTTGGCATCGGGTGCGAACTCAAAAGTCCGGGCGTCGAGCCAGGTCACTTTGCCGGCGACCGGCTTCTGGTCCGGGCCGAGAAGCGAAAAAGCGTCCCCGGTCTTGACGCGCTCCATGTCGCGGTCAAATGTGATTTGGATGGTCGGGGATAAATCCAGCCGTTGTCCCGCAATTGGATTCTGCGCAACGACTTGCGGTCCAACCTGTTTCGGAATCGCCTGC
>JAKAMM010000029.1 GCA_021812905.1 Chloroflexota bacterium
TCAACAAATCCTGCAAGGTCGGCTGACCGATCTCCTGCAATTCATATCGAACGCGCTGATACGGTTTCTTGATCTTGATGACACGCGTCAGGTCAATTGGCGTGCCGACGATCACTAAATCCACATCTGATTTATTGATAGTTTCTTCCAGGTCTTTCATCTGCGCTTCGCCGTAACCCATGGCGGGAAGGATCGGTCCCGTCTTTGGATATTTGACATACGTTGCCGCGATGGATTTCACTGCGAACGGCCGCGGGTCAACGATCTCAGCCGCGCCAAATCTGTGCGCCGCAACGTAACCAGTGCCATAAGCCATCTCGCCGTGAGTCAATGTTGGGCCATCTTCGATAACCAGTACGCGCACCCCGCGAATGGCTTCGGGGTTGTCCACGAATAGCGGGGAGGCGCCTTCGATCACAACCGCATTCGGGTTGAGCCGATGCAGGTTTTCGCGCACAGCGATCACGTTGTCGGGATCGAAATTCCACGTGATGCAGATATGCAAGCCGCTGCAGCTAAACACATGGAACCAAGATTTGAGATCGGCGACTTGCTCTCCTTCGGCGAAAGGGATGGATACCGTCATGTAACGCATGTGGGAATAAGTCTTGGCGGATATGTAATAATCCACTCTTCACGTGGGCGAAATGGCGTTTACATTGACGATGTGCGGGAAAACGAATCTTTGCGCAAGATCTATATGCAAGCAGGGTCGTTCTTGAGATGAGAAATGCGGCGATGGATAAGTAACAAGTGATATGTTGCAACGAACAACATAGAGCCGTGCAATAAGAGTATGGTAGAAATCGCTTTTTGAGAAAAATAAAGTCTTTCGTGCATATCCGTGAAAAGGCTTGCTTGGAGAACAATGTTGATAAGCATTCACATACATAGTTATGTATGTGATAATGTGTCCGATTCGCTGCTGGCGGAGTATTATTCGAGTTGTATCGCTGCGTGGCGATGAGACTAAACAACAAGAACAGACTGACCCAAGAAAAGGAACAATATGAAAATTCTAATTGCCGCAGATATGGAAGGGATTACAGGCGTTGTATACTGGGATCAGGTCAACCCCAATCATCCCGAATATTCCCGCTTCCGTAAATTAATGACCGGAGATGTCAATGCCGCCATTCGCGGCGCTTTCGCGGGAGGCGCAACATCAGTCGCCGTGACGGATGGTCATAACAACAGCAGGAATATTCTCATCGAAGAATTGGATCCGCGCGCCATGCTTAATTCTGGTACACCTTCGCGCCTTTCGATGGTGCATGGTGTGGATGAAGGTGTGGACGGCGTCATGTATATTGGCTATCATGGACGCATGGGCTCGATTAACGCCATTCTCGACCACACATGGTCTGATGAGCGCGTGTCAGGATTATGGATTAACGATCGGGCGTTTGGCGAATCGGGTTTGAACGGCGCGGTATGCGGTCATTTTGATGTTCCCATCATTATGGCGTCTGGGGATCAAACCCTGTGCGCGGAGGTTCGGGAATTTTTTGGCAATGAGATCGAAACCGCACAGGTGAAGAAAGCCGTGAGCCGCATGTCCGCGGAATGTTTGCCGCCCTCGGTGACGTCAAAGTTAATTGAAGAGGCTGCAGAGCGCGCCATGAAAAATCTCAAGAACAAAAAAGCGCCCAAGCCCTTCAAAGTCCCTGCGCCCATCAAGATGACGGTGGAATTCGAACAATCAGATATGGCTGACAAAGCCGCGTTCTTACCCCATGCAAAACGGACCATGGATCGTCGCGTTGAATACGCGGCTGATGACATGGTCACAGTATATCTCGCGTTCCGCGCCATGCTCGCGCTGGCGAGGTAGGTATACGCCGATCAGGTGTAGGCGAAAATGAACTCAATCGAAAAATGCAAGACCACTTTATTTGCTATTAGCAGTCAGCGCGTATTGCGGGTAAAATAGCCTCGAATGGGTTCTCCTGGCATTTGCCAGATAAATTTCTTACTCTCCAAGGAGGAGACATGAAACTAAATCGCGTATTTCCGTTCGTTATGCTGGTGATTTTATTGGCCGGCATTTTGACGGGCTGTGGCTCTGCAACCACACCCGAAGTGCAAAGCCCGGCAGGAGCAACTAGCGCTCCGGCTGAGCCGACAGTTGCCCCCACTGGCGGCACCCTGGTCATCGCTATGAACCTGGATGATGTAGTCACGCTTGATCCCGCTTACGCTGGTGAGACGACCAACCTGTTCATCCACATCAACACGTATGACACCCTGGTCGATATCCGCCCCGAGGACTTGAATACCATCGTGCCACGACTGGCCGAATCATGGGATGTCAATGCCGATTTCACTCAATTCATTTTCCACCTGCGCAAGGATGCCAAGTTTGCCTCCGGTAATCCTGTCACCGCTGCGGACGTGGTTTTTTCATGGAACCGCCTGCTGAATGTGGCTGGCGCACCCGCTTTCAACCTGGATGGCGTCGGCAAGGTTGAAGCAGTGGATGATTACACTGTCAAAGTCTCAACAACGGTCGGCACCGATGGCAAGGCCCAACCCCTGCCCCAGTTCCTGTCCAGCGCCAGCAACCCCAGCCTGGGCATCCAGGATTCAAAGCTGGTCAAGGAGCACGGCGGTACCGATGCTGCCGACGCCAAGACCGCAGACAAGGCCAAGGAGTGGATGGATCAGAACTCGGCTGGCTCCGGGCCTTTCATCCTTACCAAATGGTCACCCAAGTCCGAAATTGACCTGGTCGCCAACAAGAATTATTGGAAGGGTGCCCCCAAGTTTGACAAGGTCGTCATCACCCATGTATCTGATCCCACCACCCAACTGCAGATGCTGCAAAAAGGCGATGCGGATATGATCGGCAACCTGGCAACTGATCTGGTAGACCAGGCCAAGGCCGATCCCAACCTGACCATTTCTGTCGACCAGTCCCTCGATGAAAACTACCTGGCCATGGCGTACCAATGCCCCGATGCCATCAAGGCCAAGAATCCTGATGTATTCAAGACCCTGCAAAGCCCCGATTCGTTCGCGATCATTTGCAAAAAGGAAGTTCGCCAGGCAGTGGCCTACGCCATTGATTACGAAGGCATCGCCAAGGCCGTCTTGAACGGTTATGCCGCCCGCGCCCCCAGCATCATCCCGATCGGGATCATCGGCGTCGATCCGTCCAAGACTCAGGGCCGCGATCTGGCAAAGGCCAAGTCGCTGCTCGCCGCTGCCGGATACCCCAACGGCGTAACGCTTGACCTGTATTACGCTTCCAACGCCACCCGCGATACCGTCGCCGCCAAGTTGAAGAACGACCTGGCTGAAGCCGGCATCACCCTCAACCTCAAGCCACTGGAGCAGAGTGTTTATCTAACCCAGATGCGCGCCCAGCAACTCCCAATGGCCTTTGGCGGTTGGACTCCTGATTACCTGGATGTGACCATGTGGACCGACTACTTTGGATTGGGTGATCGTTCGATTGCCTTCCGCATGTGGTTCCAGAACGCCGATGCCAACAAGCTGGCCACCCAGATCCGCACCACTTCCGACCCTGCCATTCGCAAAACTGCTGTGGAGCAGCTACAGGCCATCTTTATTGAAGAAATGCCGTTCACTATGCTCTATCAATCCCAATATGTGCATGCTTTCAGCAAGGATTTAAAGGGTTTCAAATTCCACCCGGTCTGGTTTGTTGACCTGTCCGGCCTGTCCAAGTAATTCGAATACCGGTAACCGGTAGAGGCGGGGCCTAACCCGCCTCTACTTTTTTTCGGTTGGAGGTCGATAGAAACAGATGAGTCTCATCCAACATCTCACCCGACGTCTGCTACTCATGATCCCAATGGTTATTGGCATCACCCTACTCCTTTTTGTGGTGACGCATATCGTGCCAGCAAACCCCCTGGCAGTCATTTTGACTGAACGATCGATGGATGATCCTGAGGCGGTCAAGGCTGCCACTGAAAAATGGGGGCTGGACAAACCATTGCCGGAGCAGTACTTGATTTATTTGGAGAACCTGCTGAAAGGTGACCTGGGTACATCCTTTAAGACCAAAAACCCGGTTGCATCAGACTTGAAAAACTTTCTGCCCGCCACCCTAGAACTTTCCATCGGTTCTTTTATTTTTGCCATCCTGCTCGGCCTGCCATTGGGGATCATTTCTGCCACAAAAACCGGTAGTTTTGTGGACCATTTTACCCGGGTCATTTCCCTGCTGGGTGCTTCCATGCCGCCATTCTGGTCCGGGCTGCTGATCTTATTCGTCTTTTATTACAAACTGGGTTGGGCCCCGGGACCCGGCCGGATAAATTCCCGCATTGGCGCTCCGCATTCGATCACCGGCCTGTTTGTTTTCGACTCACTGTTGACGGGCAACATGCCGGCTTTGTGGAGTTCGCTCAGCCACCTTATCCTGCCTTCAATCATTCTGGGCTGGTTTACCCTGGCCTTGATCGCGCGCATCACCCGCTCTTCGATGCTGGAAGTCCTCTCGCAGGATTACATTCGTACTGCCCGGGCCAAGGGCCTGGCGGAAAAATGGGTCATCATGTCACATGCCCTGCGCAATGCGCTTATCCCGCTGGTTACACTGGTCGGTCTGGCATTTGCCGGCCTGATGAGCGGCGCCATCATGACCGAAACGATTTTCTCCTGGCCTGGGATTGGCCGTTATGCAGTGGAGGCAGCCGCCAACCTGGATTACCCTGCCATCACGGGGACAACCTTGCTGATCGCCATCGTTTATATGTTGGTGAATATTTTTGTGGATGCGCTCTATACCATCATCGATCCACGCATTCGGGCAGGATAAGCCATGACTGTGGCAGATTTGGCCCGACCTTCGTTACCCCAAAATGCTGACAGCCCCATCCGGCGCAGCCTGCGCGCTTTGCGCCGCAACCGGATGGCCATGCTTGGCTTTATTATCATCCTGGTTTGGGCCGTGGCAGCGATCATTGCTCCTTTCACTGCCATGCGCGATCCTCTCGCCCAGACGATTGGTGACCGGCTTAAACCTCCTTCCACCCAGTATTGGTTTGGTACGGATGAACTGGGCCGAGACGTGTTCAGCCGTGTGATCTATGGCGCACGTATTTCCCTGCCGATCGGTTTTGTGGTCATCATGTTCGCAGTGATGATGGGAGTGCTGGTTGGCGCATCCGCCGGTTACATTGGTGGTATGTATGATCTTTTGATCATGCGTTTGGCCGATATTACCCTGGCATTTCCCTCGATTGTACTCGCACTGGCCATTGCCGCTGTTTTGGGCCCCAGTCTTATCAATGCGCTGACCGCCATGGTATTGGTTTGGTGGCCCGAATATGCCCGCCTGATGCGCAGCCAGGTGTTGAGTGTAAAGAACAACGAATATGTCACGGCGGCGATTGCTCTCGGCGCGTCGCGAAACCGCATCCTTATTACCCATATTCTTCCCAATACCTTTGCACCCATCCTAGTCAAGGCTTCCCTGGATGCCGGCAGCGCCATTCTCAACATCGCTGCGCTCAGCTTCATCGGCTTGGGTGCTGTACCGCCTACTCCCGAGTGGGGTGCCATGATCTCTGCAGGACGATACCAGTTCTATAGCTGGTGGCTGACAACCTTCCCCGGTCTTGCCATCCTCATGGTGGTATTGGGTTACAACTTCCTTGGCGAAGGTGTTCGCGACTCCTTTGATCCGCGCATGACTTGATCCTAATCGGTTTACGAAACGACAGCCTCAAAGCGGGGCTGTTTGTTTTCATGGCGGAATATTGTTTTCAAACGTAAATACGTGGCACGCGCCTGTGGATCAGTGTGGTGAAATCCACCTGTGATGTTTGGTATAGGTTGGCCAAATCGTGCACCCATAGGGACGAATCGCCTTGCTGGCCGATGATCACAACTTCCTCGCCCATTCGATAAGGACGGGGCAGCCGCACCATCAACTGGTCGAGACACAAGCGTCCCACTACCGGACATTTGATTCCGTCAATTATGATTTGGTTACCGGGCAGGCGACGCAAACCATCTCCATAGCCTACTGGTATGATCCCGATGAGTTCTTCGTGAGGAGTAATGTAGCTTCCGCCATAGCCTATGGTCCAACCGGCTGGTAAAAGGCGGCAGGATGCCAGTTGCGCTTTCCAGATAAGTACTGGCCGATAAGAATTGGGAAGTGGCTGGTCAATACGGATGCGTAATCCGAGAACCACATTGCCCACCCGTATCATGTCATAACGGCTTCGCGGCAGGAAAAAAGCCGCAGCTGAATTGGCAAGATGCGCCCAGCGCGGACGCAGACCGGATTCTTCCATTGCTCGAACAGCCAGATCAAAGCGCTGGCATTGGTTTTCGTTAATTGGATTTTGATCTTCGGCTGTTGCGAGATGGCTGTACATCCCGTCGATGTAGATTCCGCCTGCCGCTTGCGCCTGACGCGTGAAGGAAACAATTTCCTCGGCGAAAACACCCAATCGTCCCATGCCTGTATCCACTTTCAGGTGAACATGAACAGCCTGACGGGCGGCGCGGGCGCGAGTGGAAAAAAGTTGAAGCGTTTCCAAACTATGCAAAGTCAATGTAACATTGCTGACGATTGCTTCATCCACCTCGTCGGGCGTAACCATACCCAGCACCAGAATGGGAGCGCGGATTCCGTTTTGGCGCAAGGCGCGCGCCTCCCCAAAGCGCGCCACGCCGAGCCAACTTGCGCCGCCTTCTATGGCTGCCCGACTCACTTCAACAGCGCCGTGCCCGTACGCATCGCCTTTGACGATAGCCATCAGCGGTGTGCCGGTATCGCGGAGAATTTGGGAGCAGTTGCTGGAGATCGCCAACAGATCGATCTCGATCCAGGTGGGATAAGTTTGGGCCATTTTGTTGAATTATAATCGCGGAAAGATTGGATGTACTTATGCTTGAACCGATTCTTGAAACCATTCATCTGTCTTACTCCGTTCCCTACTTCGCCCAGGTTGCCAGCCCGGAGTTGGCTGAATCTATCTTTGTGCATGGATTAGATCCAATACAAGACCCGCATTGGGCCGAAAGTGGAGCAGAAACTCCGCAGGAATATGCCTATTGGGTTGAACGCGCCTGCGGAGTAGCCTGCTTGAAAATGTGCGTGGAAGCTGCCGGCGGCTCGATACGATCGCTTGTGGATTGGGCGCGCCTCGGCCTGGAGCGAGGCGGCTATTTGGTTCGCCACAACGCGGACGGCAGTATTCAGGAAGTGGGTTGGGTACATGGCGTGCTGGCTGAAATGGCACAAGAAAACGGTCTGAAAGCGGAAGCCCGTCCAGCCAGCGTGGAAGAAATCCCGGCATTTTTGCGGCAGGGATCCATGGTGATTGCTTCTGTTTCATACGAGGCTGGGGATGACCGCCTGCCCATTACCCGGCAGGGTGGGCACCTCATGGTCGTGGTGGGCGCGGAATGTGTGGATGGCCGCCCGCATGCTTTTTATGTTAACAATCCTTCGGGGCGGCGAGCTGAACTACAGGCTGGCGCGCGCCTGTCGCTTGAACGTTTTGCAGCAGCATACAGTGGACGTATTATTGTTATCGGGCGAGCATAGTCAGCATTCTTTGAGTTCATCGGTGGTTAAAACGAATTTTATGAATTACTCTAACGCTAACATAATTTTTGCGCAATCCGTGCCAAAAATCGGAAAACGGCAAAAATAATTTCGTTGTGGCGCTTTATCCTGTGCTGGGAAAAAGAGTAGAACCACAATCTGTAATTGATTACTAAAACGCACTCTTTTGGGATCAGTTTTTGTATAAAAATGTGTGCCCTACTGAAAACCCGGTCAGCTCGATGGCTGGCCAATCCGCAATGGTGCGCGCGAGTTTGAGGATGCGGTGATAAGCACGCGCCGACAAATTAATTTGACTCATTGCCGTGCGCATCAGGCTCTGACCTTCATCCTGTAACTGACAAAATTGACGAATCTCCCCGATGCGCATGTCCTTATTTCCGAAGATGTTTGACCATAAATTTGCTTATGAGTTTTCGTAAGCGTTGCTGTCGTGCGGATGTGTAACTTATAAAACAGCAAAATTCCCCGCACTTAATTAAAAGTACGGGGAAAGCGAATTGATTGTTTATCGGTATGCCTTTGCGAAGCATAGCGCCATATATGGCGAAACAATGCGAATTTATAGAAGTTTATCGTATTTGGGCAAAATTAGCGCGGTATAAGTTGTGCAGGTCTGAACTTATACCCGTATATTCGATATATACCGCGCAAAGCTTATCTTCATGGAATTATAGGGTTGGTTAGAAACCATTTAGGCATGTTGTTAGCAAATTCTTGGCAATAATTCTCCCGCTGGCAGATCAACCATGCGTGAGCCACCAATACTCGTCTTTGCCACAACCAGCCCAGGATGTTCTGCGACTACAGACCCAATACGCGCAGCCTCTTTGCCGAATGGATGTGCATGCATGGCTTCAAGTACAGGCTCCACCTGACTTTCAGGAACGATGGCGATCAGTTTGCCTTCATTGGCGATGTAGAACGGATCCAGGCCCAGCATTTCACAAGCCGCTTTGACTTCCCGGTGTACCGGGACCTTATTCTCTTCGAATTCAAAGCCTACATTCGAGGCTGACGCCAACTCATTGAGCACTGCAGATAAGCCGCCGCGCGTGGCATCGCGCAGGCAGTGAATATCTTTGGTCACATTCAGCATCGCCTTGACCAGACCATTCAGCGGCACGGTATCACTGCGAATCTCAGTCTCGAATTGCAGGCCCTCGCGCACGGACATGATGGCAATGCCATGATCTCCCATCGTGCCGCTAACGATTACCGCGTCACCCGGTTGAGCATTCTTGGGCGAGATGCCCACGCCTTCGGGCACGAGGCCAATTCCTGTGGTGTTGATATATAAACCGTCACCATGACCTTTGTTCACCACTTTTGTATCGCCGGTAATCAACTGGACTCCCGCCTCACTACAAGCATCCGCAACTGAGGCGACGATCCGGCCCAGGCTTTCCATGGCTAGCCCCTCCTCCAAGATGAAGCCGGAACTCAGGAACATGGGACGCGCGCCGCTCATCGCCAAATCGTTGACCGTGCCGTTGACCGCCAGTTCGCCAATATCACCGCCAGGGAAAAACAGCGGACTGACCACGAACGAGTCAGTGGTGAAAGCCAGCCGCGCACCATTAACGTTGAACACAGCCGAGTCGCCCATCTGGTTGAGCAGGTCATTTTCAAAGGCTGGCGCGAACATGTGCTGGATCAGGTCGGCCATCATCCTGCCGCCACTGCCGTGTCCCATCACGATGGTTGGATAATTTTGCAAGGGGACTGGGCAGGTCCAATTCATGAGATCAAACTTCGAGTTCATTTTTCTCCGCCAATGCGTAACGACCATATCGGTAATAAGCCGCGCAGGCACCTTCTGAGGAAACCATGGTGGCTCCCAACGGGCTTTGAGGTGTACATTCCTTTCCAAAGGCGGGACACAGATTGGGTTTCCTCAAACCCTGGAGCACGAGCCCGCTGATACACAAACTGGATTCCTGTGTTGCAATCGTCTGTATTTCGGGAAAGCGCAACTCAGCATCATATTCAGCAAATTCTGTCCGCAGTTTATATCCACTTTGAGGGATGACGCCAATGCCGCGCCACGGTCGGTCGCATGTCTCGAAGACTCGATTGATGATCGCCTGCGCGGGTTTGTTACCATCTCGCAAAACCGAACGAGCGTACGCGTTTTCAACTTCGGCGCGTCCCTCTTCCAATTGTTTGACGCATTTCAACACACCGTGCACAATGTCGACCGGCTCGAAGCCAGTCACGACAATCGGCACGTGATATTTCTCAGCCAGTGGTTCATATTCCCAGTAGCCCATCACTGTGCAGACATGCCCTGCCGCCAGGAAACCATCGACTCGTACCTCAGGAGATTCCATCAAAACGCTGATCGCTGCGGGAACGGTGACGTGCGAGACCAACATGGCAAAGTTGTGAATGCCTTGTGCTTTGGCTTGGACCACTGCCATCGCATTCGCGGGTGCAGTTGTCTCGAAGCCGATGCCAAAGAAGATGACCGTTTTGTCAGGATTTTCACGCGCCACCTTCAGCGCGTCGAGAGGCGAGTAAAGGATGCGGACATCGCCTCCTGCGGCGCGGACGCTGAACAGGTCCCGCTCTGAACCGGGCACGCGTAACATGTCGCCATAAGATGTGAAGATCACATTCGGGGTAGAGGCGAGGGCAATCGCTTTGTCCACCTGTTCGAGCGGCGTCACGCAAACCGGACATCCGGGGCCGTGTACCAGTTCGATCTCCGGCGGCAGGAGTTGATCCAGTCCGCTTTTGATGATCGAATGGGTCTGGCCGCCGCACACCTCCATCAATGTCCAGCGGCGCGTGACGATGCGGCGAACTTCATCGAGCAGTTTTTGTGTCAGTGCACCATCGCGATATTCATCAATGAACTTCATGGCTGGCCTCCCGCATCCGGTAACTCATTCGCCAGCATGTCCATCTGTTGCAATATTTCCAGAGTCTCGCGCGCTTCTTTTTCGTCGAGGCGGCTGATGCCAAAGCCGACATGGATGATGGTGTAATCGCCGACTTGAATCTCAGGCAGATATTCCAGACAGGTTTCTTTGATCACTCCGCCGAAATCCACTTTGCCCATCTTCATCCCATTGGCTTGATACACTTCAATCACTTTACCGGGGATACCGAGACACATATTACCTCCTCAAGTTTGCACTTCGAGACTATCCAAATAAACGCCGGCGCCGTTCGTCACTTTCAAGGCAAACGCGCCGCATTGCGGGCAGGAAGAAAATAATTCATTGATGGTAACATCTTTGTCGCAAGCTGTGCAATGAGCCTGGCCGGGAGCACTATCAAATTCCAGGGTGGCACCTTCCGCGATCGAGCCAGCCGACAAAGAGTCAAAATAGAAGCGGATCGAATCCGGTGTGGCGTCTGACAGCGCGCCGATGATGACGCGCACGCGAGTGACGCGCTTGGCGTTGGCTTCCTGCGCGTGTTGCATGGTATGAGTGAATAGGTCTTCGGTTAAGCCGCTCTCATGCATCGGTGATAATTCCTTATGATGGATTTCCAGACAATGATTTCAAACTGTATCGCTCTGCAATCTTTTCTGTGGCGACGACAACAGCCGCTTCAATCGCGGACGAGATGCCGGGCTCGATCATCTGTGGGATTTCGCCTACGTCGCAAACGATGACCGTGACCTTGACGCCGCAGTCATCCTGCAATTCGCGCAGCATGTTGGACGTTGGGACCTGGTGAAGCGAGAAGTCATCCACTTTGGTGACGGGCAATGACTCGACTGGAATCTCCGAGACGCTCCCTATTTCCTGTCCCCAATCCACCGCGTCCACGATGACAATTTCCTGCGGACGAGTCTCGCTCAGGCTGACAGTAAAGAGCACTTTGCGCGCACCTGTGCCAACGTCAATGGCATAAACATCATCGGGAACATCGAAGTGACGAGAGAGATAGTCAATCACTTCTGGCCCAAAGCCATCGTTACCAAATAGCATATTTCCAACGCCGAGGATCAGCACGCGCGCGCGGCAGAAAGAAGGAAGAATATCCATGAAATGCCTAAAGTGGGAAGTGCGAAGTGACTAAAGTGATTGCATCCCCACTTCGCGCTTTAGTCACTCCACACTTTAGCCACTTTTCAGTTCGTCAGCGTATCAATGATCTTTCCATCGGGCCCGACGATGTCCAGCTTGACGGGGATCGAGCCGTCGAGTTGATGCGTGGCGCACGAGAGACAAGGATCGTAGGCGCGGATCGCCATCTCGACCATGTTGAGCGTGCCCTGATCGTACTGGCCGCCCTTGATCAGAGTCTTGGCCGCCTGTTTGACCGACAGGTTGATGGCCGAGTTGTTCTG
This sequence comes from Chloroflexota bacterium, assembly GCA_021812905.1. The sequence continues at coordinate 11,874 of JAKAMM010000029.1, forward strand.
GCAGGTGGCGACGATCAGGTTGACGTGAGTCAGCAGACCGTTGTCATCGGTGGTGTAATCGTGGATCAGAGTCCCGCGCGGGGCTTCGACCACACCAATGCCACGCGCGGCGCGCGGCGTCACTTTGACACGCGTCTCGCGGCTGGTGATCTCAGGATCGTTCAACAACTGG
>JAKAMM010000414.1 GCA_021812905.1 Chloroflexota bacterium
CTGCAGAATTCGCAAGAGCATCTTTCATGTTGCCTGTATGATGCAGAACTCCCCAGGAATAAACCACGTCGAACATACCCAACGAATTTTGTTGCGCCGCATCCAGAATGGAGGCTTGCTGGAATGCAACCGCGTTTCCATCATTCAGCCACTTCGATGCATTTTGCCTGGACGTCTCCACCGAAATCGGGTCAATATCAACTCCCACAACGGATTGCGCACCCAACCGCGAGGCTGCAATCGAGAACAGTCCACTTCCGCAGCCAATATCCAAAAACGATTTACTCTTCAATGCACCATCACCGAACAACGAAGTCAATGAAGCCAAAGCTTCTTCGATGCGAGCTTCGTCAAGCTGACGCGAGAACGATGCCCAATTTTCGCCAAACTTAAACATGCAACCCATCCTTCCACAAAGCCAGCATCGTCAGCGCGTATAGTCGCTTGCCGTGATCGGCGCGCGCTTGAACATGTTCATCGAGAAAAGTCTGCAACGCGGATTCATTGAACCATGCGCTTAATGTTCCACCAAGCAAAAGTCCGCGTGACCAATCTGCGAGCGGACCACGGAACCAGGCCGCCAGCGGGATTCCGAATCCCTGCTTGCCATGCGATTTGACGTTTTCCGGCAGATATTTTGCAAAGGCTTTCTTCAACAAATATTTTCCGCTTCTTGCGCGGACTTTGAGCGAATCGGGCAAACGAGCCGACCACTCCACGATCTCATGATCCAGGAACGGCGAGCGGCCTTCGAGCGAGGCCGCCATCGTCATGCGGTCGGCTTTGACCAGCAGATCGCCCGGCAAATAAGTATGCAGGTCGGTGTAAAGCGTCCGGTCGAGGAATGAGCCTTCAGCCTTATCGAAACTTTCCGCCAACAAAGCCTGCGCATTATCGGCGCGGAATTTTTTCCAATGCTCCTCTTTCCAAAGCGATTGTCTCTGCCACGGCGCAAAGTACGAACCCCAGCGCAAAATGCTGGCGCGCGAATCCATGCGCGTCAATTGTTCAAGACGTTTGAATCCGTTGACGAGGCTCTGCCCCACTGGACGGTTCGATCTGTCGGGGAGACGACGCGCGATGGACGGGACCAGATTGCGGGTCAGGAATTGAGGCGACTTGAGATACAAGTTTGCAAGCGGATCGAGCCAGTAACGTTGATAACCCGCGAAGTCCTCGTCGCCGCCGTCCCCATTCAAAGCGACCGTCACATATTGGCGCGTCAGCAGCGAAAGATGATAAAGCGGAATGGCAGAAGCGTCCGCGAACGGCTCGCCGAAATGATGCGTGATCTTTTCGAGCGTGGCGGAAATGTCGCCGTAGGTCAGCGTGAACTCGTGATGATCGGTGGAATATTTTTGCGCAACGGCGCGCGCGAAAGACAGCTCGGAAAATTCCTCTTCCTGAAAACCAACCGAAAAGGTTTTGACCGGTCCGCTGTTCAAATCCGCCATCAACGCCACGATGACACTTGAATCGATGCCGCCGCTCAAATGCGCGCCGAGCGGCACTTCACTGAGCAAACGCATCTTGACCGCTTCGCGCAAACGGACGCGCAATTCTTCGGCCAGTTCATTTTCATCGCCGGAAATTTTTGGCTGATATGAAAAATCCCAATAGCGATTTATTTTTGCTTGACCATTTTCCCAAACCAAGGTCGAGGCGGGCGGCAATTTGTAAATGCCTTGATACGCCGTGAGCGGATCGGGAATGTATTGCAGGCTCAAATAAAGATCAATGGCTTCAAGATTGATTTCGGGCTTGTGCGGAAGCGCCGCAAAGATCGCGCTCAACTCCGAACCAAAATACAGCGTGCCGTTTTGGATCGTGTAATACATCGGCTTTTTGCCTAGACGGTCGCGCCCAAGCAAAAGACGATTTTTCTTTTTGTCCCACAACGCAAACGCAAACATGCCGCGCAAGCGCTTGATGCAATCGTCGCCTTCGTCTTCATAAAAATGGACGATACATTCCGTGTCAGTTTTGGTTGAGAGATGATGTCCGCGCCGTTGGAGTTCGGCACGCATCTCGGGATAGTTGTAGCATTCGCCGTTGAACACGATCCAGATCGATTCATCTTCGTTGGTAATCGGCTGGTCGCCGCCGCTGACATCAATCACAGCAAGGCGGCGCATCGCAAGGCCAACACTGTTCGACGTATAAAATCCATCGCTGTCTGGTCCACGATGCGCGATGGCCGTCGTCATGTCACGCAAAATTTCACGGTCACCGATTCGTCCATCTGAATGAGCCATCCCACAAATGCCGCACATTATTTCGACACCTGTTCTAAAATTTTTTGATACTGCTCCGCGACTCGATTCCAGCTAAAGGACTGTGCGACTCTTTGACGCGAGGCGCGCCCCATTCTTTCCCGCATCTTGGCATCGACCAGGAGCGGCCTCAGCGATTCTCGCAGCGACTCCACATCCTCGGTTGGGACCAGCGCGCCCGTTTCCCCGTTCACAACCAATTCTTCGTTGCCTGCGATCCGCGTCGCCACGACGGGCAATCCGCTGGCCATGGCTTCGAGCACGGCGTTCGGCATACCTTCATGCCGCGACGGAAACAAAAATAAATCCGCGGCGCAATATTGCTCTTTGAGCTGTTCGGCTTTTTGCCAGCCCAAAAAATGGATGCGCTCGCTGAGTCCATGCTCTGCGGCCATGGCCTGCAAAACCACCATCTGAGGACCATCGCCCGCGATCGTCCAGGTCAAAGGAACGTCTTTCAGG
>JAKAMM010000415.1 GCA_021812905.1 Chloroflexota bacterium
CTCGTTCCTGATGCTTTCGATGATGTTCATCATCCTGCCGCGCGCTTCCGTCTCCGGTGACCGTATTGCCGAAGTCCTCGAGATCGAGCCTAAAATCCACGACCCGAAAGAACCCAGGAAATTCCCAGCTCCTTTCAAAGGCACGGTGGAATTCCGCAGCGTTTCATTCCGTTATCCCGGCGCTGAGGATGATGTCCTGCATGACATCAACTTTACCGCGCGGCCGGGACAAACTACAGCCTTCATCGGTTCCACCGGCGCTGGCAAGTCAACGATTGTTAATCTGATTCCGCGCTTCTATGAAGTTTCCAACGGCGCGATCCTGATGGATGGCATGGATATTCGCGAAGTGACCCAGCACGATCTGCGCGATCAGATCGGTTATGTCCCGCAAAAGAGCGCGTTGTTCTCCGGCACCATCGAGAGCAACCTGCTGTATGCCGACAAAAACGCCAGCCCCGAAATACTGAAATCGGCCATTGAAATTTCACAGGCAGAGGAGTTTGTGGCATCCAAGCCTGAAGGAATGGCTGTCGAAATTTCGCAGGGCGGCGTGAATGTGTCCGGCGGACAAAAGCAGAGGCTCTCGATTGCCCGCGCACTGGTCAAAAAGCCACCGGTCTATATTCTCGACGACAGTTTCTCCGCGCTCGACTTCAAAACCGATGCGGCTCTGCGCAGAGCCTTCAAGGAAAAAGCAACAAACAGCACCCTGATTATTGTCACCCAGCGCGTCTCCACTATCAAAAATGCCGAACAAATCATCGTTCTTGATGAAGGCAGGATTGTTGGCAAAGGCACACACCACGAGCTGATGGAAACTTGCGAAACCTACCAGGAGATTGCCTTATCGCAGCTTAGCAAGGAGGAATTACTATGATGCACGGTCCTGCACAACCCGGACGCGGCGGTCCCGCGATGGGACGTGATCCCATGGGCAGAGGTCCGATGGTGGGCGGTCCGGTCGAAAAAGCCCGCGACTTCAAAGGCACGATGTCCAAACTGATTGCTTACCTGGGTCAATACAAGGTTGCGGTCATTATCGTATTCGCCTTTGCAATTGCATCCACCGCCGCCAATATCGCTGGACCCAAACTCCTCGGCAATGCCACCACCAAACTTTTTGAAGGCGTGATGGCACAGTTGAGTGGAACCGGCTCCATTGACTTTAACTATATCGGTCAAATCGTCCTCCTGACCATCGGTCTGTACCTGGTGTCTGCGCTATTTGCCTACATCCAGGGCTGGATCATGGCAGACGTGTCAACGAATATCGCCTACCGTTTCCGCCGCGACATTTCCGAGAAGATCAACCGCATGCCGCTCAAATATTTTGACACCACAACGCATGGCGAAGTGCTCTCGCGCATCACCAATGATGTGGATACGGTCAACCAGACCTTAAGCCAGAGTCTGACGCAGATCATCACCTCGATCGTGACGGTGGTGGGCGTGCTGGTCATGATGTTCTCCATCAACTGGCTCATGACCCTGGTGGCCCTGATCATGATCCCGCTTTCGATGGGCGTGATCGGCGTGATCATCGGCCAGTCGCAGAAATTCTTCAAGCAGCAGCAGGATTACCTGGGGCACGTCAACGGGCACGTCGAAGAAATGTATGGCGGTCACATCGTCATGAAAGCCTTCAATGGCGAAGAAGAGAGCATCCTGAAGTTCGATCAATCGAATGACAAACTCTACGATGCCGCCTGGAAATCACAATTCCTCTCCGGCATGATGATGCCGATCATGACCTTCATCGGCAACCTGGGCTACGTGGCAGTCGCCATCCTCGGCAGTTATCTCGCCATCAAAGGCACCATCACGGTAGGTGACATTCAGGCGTTCATCCAGTATGTGCGTTCGTTCACCCAGCCGATCACGCAGTTGGCGAACATCTCCAACATTCTCCAGCAGACTGCCGCGGCGGCGGAACGCGTCTTTGAATTCCTCGAAGAGGGTGAAGAGGTCGCTGAATCCGCCCAGCCGGTCAAACTCGAAAACGTGGAAGGTCACGTGGAGTTCAAGGATGTCCACTTCGGCTACAGCCCCGAAAAAATCATCATCAACGATTTCTCTGCGGAAGCCGAACCCGGTCACAAGATTGCTATCGTCGGTCCCACCGGAGCGGGCAAGACCACCATGGTCAAACTGCTGATGCGCTTCTACGATGTGAACAGCGGCGCCATTTTGGTGGACGGTCACGACATCCGCGACTTCAGCCGCCATGACCTGCGTAAGTTGTTCGGCATGGTCTTGCAGGATACCTGGCTCTATAACGGCAGCATCATGGAGAACATCCGCTACGGACGCCCGGACGCCACCGACGAAGAAGTCTACGCGGCGGCCAAGGCGGCCCATGTGGATCACTTCGTCCATACCCTGCCGGACGGTTACAACATGGTGCTCAACGAAGAAACCTCCAACATCTCGCAGGGACAGATGCAGTTACTCACTATCGCCCGCGCATTTCTCGCCAACCCGAAGATTCTGATCCTCGACGAGGCTACCAGTTCTGTTGATACCCGCACTGAGATTTTGATCCAGCGCGCCATGGACAATCTGATGAAGAACCGCACCAGTTTTATCATCGCCCACCGCCTGTCCACCATCCGCGATGCTGACCTAATCCTCGTCATGAACCACGGCGACATTGTAGAGCAAGGCAATCATGAAGAATTGCTCGACAAACAGGGTTTCTATTACAACCTGTATATGAGCCAGTTCAGG
>JAKAMM010000416.1 GCA_021812905.1 Chloroflexota bacterium
GAATACGCCCGCGAGAGCGACCGGGATGAGTATCAAGGTAACAACCAATATCACTAAAGCGATGGGGGCGAACATTGCTGTCAGGAAGCCAACCGTGCCGGCCATGAAGGGTTGTGAAACGATGGTTTGTGCCACGCGATCCAGTTGTGGATGCAGGAAGAGCATCAGGGTCATGGCGAGCACCGAGATCAAGATGGCCTGGGCCAGAATGCCAAAGACTTGTCCGAATGGGCTGGGGCGGATTTCCAAGAGGGGTACTTGAGGGACACTGGGCGGGTTTGTGGGAATGGCCGGTATCGAGATAGTGGGAGACAAATTGGTTACCACGTTACCGCCAATTTCCGCGCCCTCCGCGCGTTGGAGCGATCCGCCGACGGTGACCATGTCGCCGCCGAGCTGAGACTTTTCGCCCATAGTGGCTACACCCCCAATAACCACGGCGTTGCCTGTCACCTGACCATCGAGCTTAAGGCTTCCGCCGATCAAGACCACGTCGCCTTTCACGATTGCATTGTTCTCAATTGTCACCTCTCCGCCGATGACAACCAGGTCACCATCCAGTGTTTCGCCGGACTTCAATGTAAAACCCTGACCGACAACCACGCGGCCATCGAGGGTTTTGTTCCATGCGTAGGCCGAATGGGCAGGCAGGAGCAACAACGCCAGCAACGCTAGAACATAAATCAGTTTTTTCATTTCTTACACTCCTTGCGGCAATCTAGCAAACCGCGTAATCGAAACAGTCCATATCAGTCCAAGCCCGCCGAATATTGATATAAGAACGAGCCAGCCGAGCGGTGAAATGAAGGTTTGGATCACGCGCATCAGGATCAAACTTACTTCGCTCAAAGTCTGGACGGACGTTATAACAAAAAGGAAATAACCTACCGCGCTGGTGATCCATTCGGCGGGGGAACGCAGCGCTTCCTGGACGAAGGGACCGACCAACCAATAAATTAGTCCCAGCCCGCCGACAACGAAGATCAGCGTTCCGATGATCTGGTGGATGCGCGCTGCCTTGCGTTGTTCGGCCAGCCGCGCCTGGAAGCGATCCACAAACCCCGCGATGGGAAAGACCATCCGCACCGAATGCAATGCGAGATTCGATTCGGCAATGGCCGTGCAAGCCGCGCATGTCCGCAGATGGGATTGCAGTTCGCGTTTTTGTTCAGGTGTCAGAGGCTGGTCTACCAACAACCAATCTTCAAAAGGCCGGTGATTCATGGGGCCTCCTTTCGGGTTTGGAGCGCGGGGATTCTTCCTGCCAAAGACCGGCCAGTTCGCGCCGCGCCCGGTGAAGGCGGGATTTAACCGCGCTTACTGTCAGGTGCAAAGCCTCGGCGATCTCGGCTTCGGAGCAATCGTTCCAGTAGCGCAGAACGATCGCGGCCCGGTCAACCGAGTCGAGGCGTTTGAGCAAGCCTTGCATCCGCGCCCGTTGTTCGCCGTGTATCATTTCCGATTCCGGGTTGGGCGCGTCTGCATCCGGTAATTCAAAGCCGCCATCCTCTTCGTCCTCGTCAATGGAGATCATCGAAAACTTGCGGCGGCGCAGACGGTCAATGCAATAGTGTGCGGCAATGGACAACAGCCAGGTCGCAAACGGACGCTTGCTATCGTAGCGATGCAAGTGCTGGAACGCCCTCAGGAAAGTTTCCTGCGCCGCATCTTCTGCAAGCTCCGCCTCGCCCAACATGCGGTAGCAGAGATTGTAGACGTGCGTCTGGTAGGCCTCAACCAATTTGGTGAAAGCTTCTTCACTGCCTTGCTGGGCCTGGGCCACCCAGGCCATTTCATCGTTCACGCCTTCTCCTTGGACTTTCTACTTCCTTTACGAGAGAAAATGGAGAAAGTTGCATCATTCGTATCTTTTCAATAACTCCCTTCTTTTTGAGGGGATACCATAATTTCATGTTTGGGAACTTTACCACAAAGATTGAAAACCAAATATAGACTGTATAATCAAATTATCCCGCTGATCGCACCGAGGAGAATGCCACGATGAAAAAACTCCGCTGGTATGACTACATCACTTTGAACTTGTTTTGGTTCGGTTTGAACATTCGCAATACCGCCCTGGGTTCGATATTCATGCCTTATCTGGTGGGGCTGTTCGCGCCGGAAGCGATCAAGAATTCCGCTTTGGGCGGGATGCGCGCGGCGGGTTTGGTTATCGCCATGCTAGTGCAACCGGCGGCCGGACTTTTGAGCGACCGCTCTACTTCGCGCTTTGGCCGGCGCAGACCATACATTCTGATCGGCGCATTATTCGATCTGTTATTTTTAGCCGCGATTGCCTTGTCGTGGGATTACTGGTCTTTGCTGGTCGCTGTGCTCCTCATCCAGTTTTCGTCCAACATTTCTCATGGCCCATTGCAGGGATTGATTCCCGATCTCGTCCCGGACGATGAGCGGGGGCGCGCTTCGGCGATCAAAGCCATCTTTGAATTGCTCCCGTTGATCGTGGTCGGCCTGACCATCGCCAAACTGGTCGGCGCGGGCCAATTAGGTTGGGCGATCTTTGTCACGGGCGCGACTCTGTTGGTCGTCGCGATCATCACGGTGCTGTTTGTAAAAGAAGAACCGTTGCGCGAGAAACCGACCACGCCATTCTGGCCGCCGATGCTACGCGTTTTGGGAATGCTGGCTGGCATCGTCATCGGTGCATTGGCTGGATTATTGGGCGGCGGTTTGATTGGCGGGCTGGCAGGGTTGATCAC
>JAKAMM010000417.1 GCA_021812905.1 Chloroflexota bacterium
TTCCGAGGAAGTGGTCTCTTCATCCTTTCCTGAGAGACCATCGCGGAAATCGCGGATGCCTTTGCCCAATTCGCCGGCAATCTTCCCAATACGTCCCACACCAAAGAGCAATATGATGATAATCATGATGATGATCAGTTCCGGCATTCCTAATCCAAACATAATATTCTCCTTATACGTCAGATAGACGAAAATCTTGAGGGGTGGTCAAATCAAGCTTGAGTTCCCGCAGATAGATTCCTCCGTCGCGGTCTTCCAAAACATTGGTTGATATGCCCACTTCGACATCAAGTTTATTTAACATCCTCACCTTGCTGACATGAAAAGCAAGATTCTGAGGTTCATCACTCGAAATGTAATCACGATAGCCGTTCTTTTCGAAAGCAGCTTTGGCATTTTCGGCATCCTTTCCAAAGATCTTGGCCGATTTCAAAAAATAATCACGTTGCGAGAAGTACAACACGTCAGAATTGATACGCTTCATATTCTGTTGATAAACCTGGCCTGTGTGCTTATTCTCCAATGAACAAAAATGCACACCGAGGTGAAGGCCCTCGTCCAACGCAAACTCGATCAAGTTGAGGCAATCCATCTCGCTGCCAGCTACAGGCAGGCCGCCTGCGTACCAATAGTTATATAACACACGGAATGGCCTGGCTTTGATGCGATAGCCACGGGCGCGAAATTCATCTGCGTTATTAAAGGGAAAACAAAACTCCAACAGGTTAATGCCGAATACACCCAAGCGGTCAAGTTCAGTTAGGATCACCTTCATGGATTCCAATGAGCCCGGCAGTACTGGCATCTCGACCATCACATTCGGGATGTATTCACGCGCCAAAGCGATCTGGTCGAAGGTGCGCCGCTGTGCATTGACCGTATCTTCGACGCGGATGCTGAAACGGATTTCGTTCATGCCCGCATCTTTAAAAGCCTGCAGGGTTTCGCGCTCAAGATGATCACCGCAAGTGTAAAGGCGTGTATAAACATTTGGAAAATTCTGGCGGGCGCGTTGGAAGAAACGGATGGTCTCTTCCTTGTAAAGCAAAGGCTCACCGCCAGTCAAGGCCAGATGCTGGACGCGCACGCCACTCCCGCGCAGAGCATCGAGTTCGGCCACGACATCCCGCGTATGCTCGCGATGATGCTCGTACTCCTCCTGGTTCGGGTTGAAACAGAAGAAGCAATTCCGATGGCATTTAAGAGAGACAAAAAAAGTATTGCTTGCTATTCCTGTTTGGCAGGCCAGACAGCCCAACGAGATTCGATTGACGTACACACTTTTGCCGTCGTTGCGAACGACCGCCCCGCGCTTTCCCAGTGCGGCGATTCTCTGGCGGACCTGCTGGCTGTCATCAGCACCCTCGATCTCGATGCCCATCTGAAGGATTTGCTGCATGAAATCCCGATAGATGTGAACATACTGCTCCGCCTGCGAACGTAATTCAGGATTTCGGATGGAGGCCAGCGTGGTCTCGTTGACATCAACGATCATCGCTTCCCTCCGCGACGACTGGCTTGTTCCGCTTGAACCCCGGCGGCAGGATGGAGCCAAACGGATGGGTGCTGCGATACTCACACAAATCGCAGAGCCTTCGGCCCTCCCGCTTTGCCGTCAATGAACCACAGCGCTCACACTTCACCAGTTCACCTGCTTGAATCACAACCGTCTGCTCGCTAAAAACATCCGCGAACGTGGGCGAACGATCCAGAGTCGCAGCCTCAGGGGCACATACATGCACACATAATTCGCAAGCGACACAGGATCGCGCCGCAAACTTCAACATGTACGTTGTTTGTTCCTCGTCTTTTTCAAACTGCAGCGCGGCAGTTGGACAGCCGCGTGCACAAGCCCCGCAAGCTGTACAAGCCTCATTGATTTTCAGAGAGGCAAAGCCAAAGTCGCCGAGGTTCAAATTCTCACCGGCATCTGGAGCCGGTAAATGCCCCACTGCGCTGACCATACGCATGTGATCGCGCCCCGGTCGCGGACCTGAGTGAGTCCGTCCGTATTCCATGGCACGCGCCACGGCCACCTGTCCCTGATAGGCTAACATGCGGAACAGATCACGCCGTGAAAGCGGAGGATTGCCTGCGTTCCAAAGCGGACGTTCCACCATCTTATCAAGTGAAGAAACATAAGTCAGCGTATCCGCTTTATCCCATACCGTCAGAAAACTTTTTGCGCGGGCAACCTGTGCTTCCACCTCTGGACGCAGGGCTGCCCATTCGCAAACAGAGCAGCCATCGGTCCGGGCCACGACGCCTTCGAGTCCAAGCGCAGTCAGAGCCAGATACGCGCCGGTGCCAAGTCCAGCCAAACAGCCTCGCACCTGAATCCCGATGCTTGATTCCGAGATGCCATTTTTGAAATTGGGATTCCTCTCGCAGATAATTTCAAGCGCTTCGCCTTCAAGATGCGTGACCGCGTTCAAGAGAGGCGTGACTGCATCATCCGCGCTGTACGCGCCAACGGAACAAACTGTTAAACAGGCCAGGCAACTCTCGCATTTTTCCGAATCAAGTACCGGCGGCTTGCCAGGCACAATCGCATCCGCAGGGCAAATTGCAAAACATGCCTCGCAGCCAGAGAAACGGTCCCTGGAATGCAGGCAGCGCGTTGTATCCAACGTGACAGAGGAGTGGTCAATCGAGGCGAAACGTTCCGCCGCGTCCAACAGACTCATCGGGCGGTATCCTTCGCCAATTTGATATCCA
>JAKAMM010000418.1 GCA_021812905.1 Chloroflexota bacterium
ACTCGAATCCGGGTCAACAACTATAACAGGACTGCTCATCCAATCTCGAACGGTATGCGGCATTTTTCTCTCCTATAAAATTATCTTTCACTTTGGAGTCGGACGGCTTGCCGTCCAAATATCCAGGAGCAAGCTTCTGGACTCCACAGATTCTACTTGATATTCACTGTCACCGAACCCAGCGCAAGGATGGAACCATCCGCTGGGCTGGAGTCTTCGATCTGAATTCGCACAGGGCCGGTCACACCAGAACCGCCCAGGTCGAGTGGGAATGAAAATGTCCCGGGGCTTCCGGGCTGGTCGGCGTTGACCAAAAATGAGCCTTGCTTCAATTCATTATTATTGGCGTCGAAGACAACGTAAAGAAGATTATTTTCAAATGGAGAGACAGTGACTTTGCCCGTGATCGTCAGCGGCCAGGAAGCGGATGAACCATCTGACGGAGAATCAATCGTGATGGCGCGATCCAGCCCGTTGGCCGTCTTCATGCTGACGCTGGTGAACACCAGTTTTCCAGCGACAAAACGATAGACCTGTTTGACAGGCTGCGCCGGGCAACAACCGGGATCATTCGGCCCATGAACTGTGGCATCCAAAAAAATCTGCCCATCTTTAATGACGATCGAATTGATCATCGGACGATCATCGATCATCTCAGCCGCGGACTGGACAGGCTTGCCGTTCTGGTTGATCATCGCGACCACCGAAACAAATACGCCGCTGCCGCCATAATTTTCAGCCAATAATACTGCGGCATCTGGCACACCATCACTGTTAAGATCGCCAAAGGCCATCTGATCGGCCAATGTCACATCCGCATAATCCAGTGAAGCAGGATCGCCTCCGGTTTGATAAACACCATTTGCCAATTGAATAGTCTTATGCGAATCTTGAAAGATAAGTTGATACTGAGCGTTCTTGAGTTGGTCAGCTGTCAGCGCGGGGACGGGTGTCGGCGCGGGCGTAGGCGAAGCTTGAACAACAGGAGCCGGTGAAGGTCCTGCAAGAGGAGCGGGTGGCGAAACAATCGAACAGGCCAGCGTGACTAATCCAAGAGTCAAAAAAGTAAAAAGTTTTTTCAAATTATTTTCCTAATACGTTCCACGTAGCGCCGCCGTCTGTCGTTTTATATAAAGTGCGCCTGCTGGTGGCATCGTTGGTTAATACAAAGCCCGTGGTGGGCGAGATAAAATCCATGCCTGCAAAATTTTCGCCGAAGGCCACATCCGGCGTGACAACCGTCCATGTTTTCGCGCCATCGTGCGTCACATAAAACGAAGTGGCATTCCAGACAAAACCATCGTTGACCGAGACAAAATCCATCGAGCCGCCCTGTGGAATTAACGTAGATGTGAGCGCCCAATTCGCGCCGCCATCGTGCGAAACGTAGACGGCCAGCATCACGCCATTTTGATCTGAGACATGGACAGGCAGATACGCGTCAGTGGCTGAGACAAATTTTGGACCGATGGTTTCAAATTCTGCCTGCTCGTATCCCGTTGGAATTGGAGCAGACTCCAAAGTCCAGGTATGGCCGGCGTCTGACGTTTGATACAGATAAACGACACCCGGCGCGTACGTGACTCCACCGACCCAGGCATTCTTCATATCGGTGACAGTCATGCCATCTTTGATTCCGCCAAGCGGAAGGCTGTTACCCGCACCGGGTTGGTTGGGATCGTTGATATAATTTTGAGTCCAGGTTTGGCCGCCGTCAGTGGTTTGGAAAATCGCCACACCCATCGAACCTGCGCCAGCACTAAGGCCGGCCATCATCCAGCCTTCTTTGGGATCGAGGAAATGCAAATTACCACCGCCAAAAGGTACGGGGAAATTGCTCCACGTTGCTCCACCATCAAAGGTGCGATACAAAGTACCAGCAAGTGGATTGTTCGCATCGGGTACGAGAAGCCAGCCTCGCTGTGTATCCAAGAAATCCGATATAACGGAATATCCCAGTGAGGCGATGCTTGATGGGCCGACCTGATGCCAGGTCACGCCGCCATCGTCAGTACGAACAACAGCTGTATCGGTGATACCCCAGCCATTCTGTTCATCGATCATGTGAAGGTAAGCCAATCCGGGCGAAGTCACAATTGGCGCGTTAATCCCAGCAGGAGTGGCTGATGCGGGAGCGGCGGACGCGACAGAAGTTTCAGGAGCAAGCGTCGGTCCTTGTGTAACCGGGATCGGAACTTGATTCGGTGTGCCGCAGGCGGCAAGGAAAGAAAGCAGGAACAGGAAAGAGAGGATGCGTTTCATGATTCTCCTATGTGTGTTGGCAGGTTTCAAAGTTTAAGGTTTAAAGGTTGGAAGGTTGAAGGTTGGAAGGTTGGAAGGTTGAACTTTCAAACTTTCCAACTTTCCAACTTGAAAACTTTCTAACCTGCAACCTCGATAATCGTTGCTTCACCTTGGCCAACTCCAACGCATAACGTAGCGAGTCCATATTTCACGTCCCCGCGGCGTTTCATCTCGTAGAGAAGCGTGGTCAGGATGCGCGCACCCGAACAACCCAGCGGATGTCCGAGAGCGATCGCGCCGCCGTTGACGTTGACAATCTCCGATTCAAGTTCCAAGTCTTCGACAACGGCCAGTGATTGCACAGCAAAAGCTTCGTTCAATTCAACAAGGCCGATATCTTTAATGGTCAAGCCCGCGCGCTGAAGAGCCTTCTGCGTGGCGGGCACCGGACCATATCCCATCACGCGCGGCGGC
>JAKAMM010000419.1 GCA_021812905.1 Chloroflexota bacterium
AGGCCTGTGCCGCGCGATTTATATTCGCCTGGTGTCACGGCCTCAGTGGTGACGAAAAGATCGTGCAGGCGGCCCAGGCTCGAAAGTCCGACTTGATACGTGGCGTCCAGCAGATTCTCCGAACGTATGAGCAAATCCTTGGCGCTTTCTTTCGTCAGGAATTGCAGGAATCGTTTCGGGCTGATGCCGGCCCAACGAGTGAATATCCGCTGGAAGTGGAATTCGCTCAGCCCAATGTTGGCCGCCACTTCTTCGAGACTGGGCTGGTCCTTATAATGATTTTCAAGGTACAGGATGGCCTGCTCGATACGCAGGTAATCTTCCGAAAGCTCTTTGAAATCTTTGAGAGGTGCGTTCATAAAATGTTCCTTTCTGTTGCGGTTATTTTATGAATCTCTCCGGACGCGGGCGACCCGTTTCTTGCTGACCTTTTATGATTTGCCGACAACTTTGCCCGGCAATTAAAAATAAAAACAGGCATGTGGGCATGCCTGTAATTAAAAAAAGACAGCCCTTCCAAAAGGATGCAGACGTATTCCGTCTGTTTCACTGCGTCTGTCTTGTCTCATGTGTTGCCACATGGTTTTCGACAGCGAGCGATAAAGTTTTTTTAAACTCATTCGCTTCTTACGCTTGCTTTGGAAGGGAGAAGGAAGTCTGTGAAAGACTTCAGAGGCATCCGCTGATCGATCCGATTTTTGAACCTTACTCACCTCTACCTCCCCTATTTTCGTAGAAAATGGGGGAGGATGGGAGGGGGCAAAGTTCTTAGCGCGTCCCTCGCGGGACGGAACCTCCACCTCGTGATCCTGATTTATTATCCAGGACCCAGCCGCTAAATCTCCGTTATTCAGTTGTTAACTTGGGGGTGATTTTACCCGCGGCATGTGAACTCGTCAAGCAGAAAATAGGCGACATTTCTACTTTGGGCTAACAGCAGAAAAAGGGAGAAGCTTACTGCCTTCTCAAAGTCCATGATGAATCCCGGTTTTTGTCATTTTTTCACCGCGAAGAGCGCGAAGTACGCCAAGAAGAAAGAATTCTTCGAGGTCTCTGGTCACTGACCATCAAAGTCTATTGATTGCCAACCAATGCGTCCTGGCTTGATCAGTTCGAACTCTAGTTCAGGGTTCAACAACGCAAGTTATTGACGCCGAACCACTTGCATGGCGCCGAAGAGTTGACGCAAGCGATTATGGAGTTCATAAAGTGCGAGAATCTTTCTCCCAAACCAATCCGATGGACTTACACCTTTCAGAAACTGGAAGCCAAACTCGGAACGTCTATTGAAACTCTGTAATTAGAGATGAGGCTGCCCAAAAATAAACATCCAAAGGCTGTTACCTTTGGATGTTATGTTCAAAAATACCCCGCAAATGCCGTGTACTGCTAAGTTTTGAACCTGCTTGCGCAGGTGGACCCCGACCTGGAAACGCCGCCTTGGCTCAAGCCTATCGCGTTATTTCCATGAGACAAAGGCCCGTTGTGTGAATGTTGGCCCAAAACCAGAGGTTGCAATATCACGAACACAGCAGGGCATAATTTTTATACCATAAAGCCAAAGGCGAGTATAGAGTAAAATTAAATCCATCGCCATTGCATTCGTATCGGGTTTGTGCTATCCTTTCAATGTTGTTGATTAATCAGCGGACGAGGAGATAATATGCCGGTGGGCGCCAATCCGCAATTGGTTAACATTGGCGACAAGTTAACGGTCCCGGTTCCACTGGCGATTCCGCAGGAAAGCGGAACTAGTTCCGTTTCCACGAGTGGAAGCGGTTCTTTATCCACCCCGCAGCGGACTTACACGGTCAAGGCTGGTGACACGCTTACGGCGATTGCCATCAAGTTGGGCGTGACGATTCCCGCGATTGCGTCTGCGAATAATATAACTGACCCAAATAAAATTTCTGTCGGGCAGGCGTTGGCGATACCGTAAACACAAAAAACCTCCGAGTTCTTCGAGAACTCGGAGGTTTACGTTTAAGGCAGAAGCTTCAAATGCCCTTCGGAATTCGCGGTGACGGCGGATTGATCCCAGTACATCGGATAATATTTTATGTTCGCCCACAACGTGGACATATCCGCGTAATGCTTGTTGTAGGCGTGACCAGACTCGCCGGTGGTGTGGACGGTGAGCGAGTTGTTGAGATTGCTCATGTCGGCGATCATGCGCATGGACGGGACATCGGTCACTTCATAGCCCAGGCTTGGATTCCAGGCAGTGGCATTCACAATGGATGCGCCGCCACTGACCTGGAACGGCCCGCGGTTGAACAAAGAATCGATCAAGCCGATGCCTGTTGAGCCCAACGTCAGGTTTTGGAATGTGGCAGTGTGCATTTGACCCCAACTCCACTTGGACATATCGCTTCCATATTTACCTTCCAATTCGCTGACCGCCTGACTCCATGATTTCTTGATGATGTCGTCACGTGTCTCGGTAACCGTTGATGTGGTTTTATCATCCCAGAATGGGTCGGTTGGATTTTTCACGAGGTTGCGTATGACTTCGTTCCAGTGCGAGCCATCGTCCGGCCAGTAATCTTTCGGCAAATCATCGTCGAAGGTATTATTCAGCAAATGTCGCCAGAAGGATTCAAAGACTGCCGCAGACGCAGAATCCGCTTTTGCCTGATAATCCCAATTTTTGAGCAGATCGAGGGCCGCAGTATCATTACCCGTGAATTGACCGCTCATT
>JAKAMM010000420.1 GCA_021812905.1 Chloroflexota bacterium
TTCGCGCGAAACCCGGCACACGCATGGCGGGATATAACGAACCGGATACAAATGAAATGCTCCGCACGCTGGCGGTCGCGCGGCTGGTACTCGGCGGCGAGATGAACATCCAGGCTCCGCCCAATTTGACTCCCGGTGAATATGGCCGGTATCTGGAAGCCGGGATCAACGATTGGGGCGGCATTTCACCCATCACGCCCGACCACATCAACCCCGAGGCTGTCTGGCCCAAAATTGCTGAACTGCGCCACGTTACCAGCGAACGGGGTTATACATTGCGTGAACGGCTGGCGATTTACCCGGAATATACTCGCGACTCGGCGCGCTGGCTTGTTGAAGACCTGCGTTCGCGTGTTGCGATGTGGATTGATACCGAAGGATTCGTTAAACATGAGGAGACACAATGGTAAGTGACAATGGCGCTCTTGAAAGTTTACTCTCCGGCCTCCGCCCGGACGTGGCGCATATTCTCGTCCGCGCGCTGGAAGAGCGGGAAATCACGATGGAGGAGGGAGCGACGCTCTTTGGCGTCACGGGGCGCGAACTGTTCGGGCTGATGCTGGTCGCCGATGAACTTCGCCGCCGGGCTGTGGGCGACATCGTCACTTATGTGACTGTCCGTAATATCAACTTCACCAACATCTGCTATACCGGTTGCCGCTTCTGTGCTTTTGCCAAGCACATTGACGACCCCGAGGCCGAGTGGATTTCGCTTGACGTTGTGGCTGACCGGGCCGAGGAGGCCTGGCGCGCGGGGGCGACCGAGGTCTGTATGCAGGGCGGCTTGCACCCCAAGATGGACGGTTATCATTACCGTGACTTGATTCTCGCCATCAAAGCCCGCGTGCCCGAAATGCACATCCACGCCTTCTCGCCGTTTGAAATCCTGTACGGCTCACAGCGCACTGGGTTGAGCATTGTCGATTTTCTGAAGATGCTCAAAGACGCCGGTCTCGGCACCATCCCCGGCACCGCCGCCGAAATCCTGGATATTGAAATCCGGCAACGGCTCACCAAAAACAAACTCAGCGCCGAACAGTGGGTGGAGATCGTCAGCGCTGCGCACCGGTTGGGCATCCGCTCGACGGCGACCATCATGTACGGCCACATTGACTCGCCGCGCCATTGGGCCGCGCATCTGGCGCTTATCCGTGATATTCAACGCGACACTGGCGGCTTCACCGAGTTCGTGCCGCTGGGCTTCATCCACTATAATGCGCCGATCTATCTGGACGGCGAAGCCCGTCCTGGTCCCAGCGGGCCGGATGACCTGCGTATGCACGCCGTCGCCCGGATCATGCTGCATAACTTCATCCCGAACATTCAGGTTTCATGGGTCAAAATGGGACCCAAGTTTGCCCAGTTATGTTTGAGCGCGGGCGCAAACGACTTTGGCGGCACATTGATGAACGAATCCATCTCCCGTTCGGCAGGCGCGCCCTATGGCGAGTACATGCCGCCCGAAGAATTCCAACGCCTGATCCGCGACATCGGCCGCGTTCCGGCGCAACGCAACACCACGTATGAATTGCTAAAGGAATTTTCCTGACCATGGTTTGCCTGAGCGGCTATCGCCAACGCTGACGATCTATTGAAGAAAAACTCTCCGTGATACACTAACAAAGAAAGGCGACTGCATATGTCCACTCATACCGTCACGGCCCAGGCTTTTCCAAATATTGCTTTGGCGATGTAATCTCAAGGGAACACAATATTTGGTGTCGGCGAGGCTAGTTATGCCCATATATAGGGGTCTTCAATGGCGAAATTATACAAACAATTACGCTCCCTCCTTCCAGCGAGCGTAATTGTTCATACGGAAAGCAAAAAGCCAGCTAAGAATACCCAGGGGCAGGGATCGTTTCTTCTCATGGTTCCCTGTCCCCCCTAAGGATAGGTCATCACGAGGAGCGGGAAGACATAGTCTACCCGCGCGGACTGAAGGGCGAGCAAATTCTGCCTGTATATTTGGCGGAGGCGTTGCACCTCCAGGACTTTTGCTTGAAGTGAGGAGATGATGCCATGGGGTTATGATCACCAAGCAGCAATACGTCGGATATCTGATATGCACAATCGGCAACTTTACGAGTTCAAACCTAGCCGACCATTTGGATGATGTCAGTCACGATGTCATCACCGACTACCTGAGTAGCGAGAGACACACGGCGCGCAGCTTATGGGAATTGGTTTCAAGGCTGATCCAAGATAGTCCCGAAGCTTTCCTGCTGATAGATGACAGTGTGCAAGACAAGCGTTACTCCCGGTTCATCGAACTGGTGAAAATGCAGTACAGCGGAGCAGAACATGGCTTGGTTCGCGGCATCGGCATAGTCAACCTGATGCAAAGTCCCTGTGTTCTTCAGGGATGGCGCAGGCAATGAGAAATACTTCTGCCCAATGGACTACTGTATTTATGCGCCGGACCAGGATGGCAAAACCAAGAACGAGCATTTCTCTGAAATGGTCATCAACGCTGTCTTTTCCAAGCAGATCCAGGCCCAGCGCATCTTGTTTGATAGTTGGTTTGCCTCCGCCGAGAACTTGAAACTGGTTCACCGTCTGGGTCTGACCTTTTTCACCACACTGAGAAGTAACCGAATGGTGAGTTTGAGCAAAGAAGGCAGCTGGATCCATCTGGATGACATTGATTGGACAGCCGAACTCCTGAAAAATGGTGTCATGTGTCATTGG
>JAKAMM010000421.1 GCA_021812905.1 Chloroflexota bacterium
CAAAATATCAGACCCTATCAGATTGAGTATCCACTGGAAGATTTCGGCAAACCACAAGCAATTTCAACAAATGATCCTTCTTTGCTTATGCCTAAAGCCAATTATGTTTTATTGCGCCGTTTCAGCGCGAAGGAAGACAAACGCCGTCTCGTCTCCGCGCCATTTATAGGTGAGCAGTTTAGTTTTGAACAGGTCGGATTTGAGAATCACCTGAATGTGATTTTCAAGAGAAAAGTTGCTTTATCTGTTTCTGAAACAATTGGACTCTCTGCCATTCTCAATAGTGCAATTGTTGACCGTTACTTTCGGATTGTCAATGGGAATACTCAGGTCAACGCGGCAGAATTACGAGCCTTGCCCTTGCCTCCTTTGGAAGTGATTGAAACCATTGGCGAAAAAGTTCAGCAAATTAGCAACCCAACTTCAGAACAGGTAGACACCATTATCTTTTCTAAGCTTTGGCAGACAAATATGCTTGCCGAAGAATTTCCAATGATACAGGAGACCAGAATTGCTATGGGAAAAATTGAACAGGCACAGGAGATTTTGGAAGCGCTTGGTTTACCTCCTGCGCAACAAAATGAAGTTTCTGCACTGACGCTGTTGACGCTTGCTAAATTATCAGAAGACACGCCATGGAAAAATGCCGTAAGTGAAAGCTTGCGTGTTCACGATATCTTGGCCGAAATCAAACAGAGATATGGGCGTGAGTATGCGGAGAATAGTCGAGAAACTATTCGAAGAAAAGTCCTTCATCAATTTGAACAAGCGGGAATCGCAATCCGCAATGCCGATGATCCTGAACGTCCAACCAATAGTGGTTTGAATAATTATGTACTGTCCGATTTAGTCTTGGACGCGATTCGTTCTTATGGTACATCCAAATGGAAAGCAAAATGCAAGAGTTTTGTTGACCGGCAAGGGAAATTGCTTGACGTGTATCAAAAAGCCAGAGAACAGACAAAAATTCCGTTGCGGGTTGCGGATGGAAAAGTTTACAAGTTATCCCCCGGCAAGCACAATAAACTTGAAGCTGAAATCGTGAAAGAATTTGGTCCGCGTTTTGCGCCAGGTGCGAAACTTATTTATCTTAGCGATACGGCAAAAAAGACATTGGTGCTTGATAAAGATATCTTTGCTAAACTTGATATTCCTATTGCAGAACATGGAAAATTTCCTGATGTAATTTTGTATGAATCAAAAAAGAAATGGCTTTTCTTGATTGAGGCCGTGACTGTACATGGCCCTGTTTCGCCGAAACGTCAAATTGAACTTGAGAAAGTCTTTGAAAAATGTAAGGCTGGCAAAATATATGTGACGGCTTTTCTGGATTTTGCCTCCTATAAAAAATATGCAAATGACATCGCGTGGGAAACCGAAGTCTGGATTGCAGAGATGCCCTCGCACATGATCCACTTTAACGGGGATAAATTCCTGGGGCCAAGGTAATCGTATGGCAGTATTTTCGGAGTGAGAATCATATGCTCCCCATGCACCAGGTCGAAACTTTTCTTGAACGTACTCCCCCGAATTTACAAGACATCGTTTTTGAATTGAGAAATATCATTGCATCTGTCGCGCCGGATGCTGTTGAAGTTATTCGTTGGGGAGGGTTGAGTTATTTTCATGAGGGACGCGGCGGAATCGTCAGCGCGGGAATTTGTCAGATCGGCATCCACGAAGATCATATTCGCCTGGCGTTTATCCACGGCGCGTTTTTGTCCGATCCGCGGCATCTGCTCGAAGGAAATCAAAAAGCCAAACGGTTTGTCAGGATTGATTCCTTTGAGAGTGCGACATGGGATTACTTGAGGGAATTGATTGTGTCTGCGTCGCGGTTTGATCCTTATTCTTTACGAACACAAAAATAATATTTTCTCATATAGGTATAATTGGCGCAAAGGTAAATATTATGAAACTTATTAGCGTTAACATTGGTGAAAAGCGAACACAGCCAAAAGGCGATGAACTGGAAACAACGGGGATTTACAAACTGCCGACTCGCGAACCTGTTGAAATAAAGTCACTTGGGATTCCACAAGATGTCATCTGCGACCAAAAGGATCATGGTGGACCCGACCAGGCGATTTATATTTATGGCAAATCTGATTACGATTGGTGGTCAGCGGAGTTGGGTCAAGAACTTGGGCCGGGAACGTTCGGCGATAACCTGACCATCAGCGAATTGGAAAGCACGCAATTCAATATCGGCGATCGCTTGTATGTCGGTTCAACGATTCTCGAAGTGACCGCACCGCGCATTCCATGTTCAACGCTGGCGAGGCGCATGGGCGATTCGCAATTCGTCAAGAAATATACTCGTGCTGCGCGCCCTGGTTTGTATTGCCGCATAATTCAAGAGGGAACTATTCAAGTGGGGGATGAAGTTAAAGTCGAACGCTATCAGGGCAAGACAAGTTCCATCGCGGATATCTTTCGCGATTATCATGACAGGCAGATTAGCGCGGAACAACTGCGTCATCATCTCGATGCACCGATTGCAATCCGCTTGCGAAAGAATCTGGAAGAGCATCTGCAGAGAGTTTTGGAAAAGAATCAAGCTTGATTTTCATGCAGACGTAAAATTTTAAGTTGTAATTTTAGAAAATTTGTTCTATAATTGTGGCATCCACCTTAGATAAGGAAATGACCAAGATCCCCCTCAACCAAACTATCCCAATGCGGGTGA
>JAKAMM010000422.1 GCA_021812905.1 Chloroflexota bacterium
AGCCGAACTGACGTGCCTCGGTGTATTTGTCAACAAGGGTTCTCACCGCTTCTTCACTGAGACCTCGAGCCTGCGCCACGCGAGGGACTTGATACAACGCCGCGGCCACGCTGATGTGCGGGTCAAGCCCCGAGCCGGAGGCCGTGACGAGGTCAACAGGAATCGGCGCTGTATTTGATGGGTCGGCGGCTTTCAACGCGTTGATCCGCGCTTGAACCGCTTTGAGCAAATCAGGATTCAGCGGCCCATAGTTTGAGCCGGAAGAAGCGGCAGCATTTTAAAGGAAGGGACCGGTGGCCGAGAGTCGACCCCAGAAATATTTGGGATCACTAAAGGACTGGCCGATAAGTTCGGAGTCGAGCAGTTTCCCATCCCTAACAATTAATGAACCATTCGCCTGGAGTGGAAAAACTATTTGCGAGACACCAGTCACGATCAACGGATAGACCACGCCCGTGATGACGGTAAAGATCAAAAGCCTGAATAACACGAGGCGGAGTTGTGATTTCATTTTCATTCCTTTATGCGAGATGAAGCGCAACCAACAGCATATCGATCAGCTTGATGCCGATGAACGGTGCGATCAGCCCGCCCACTCCGTAAATCAGCAGGTTGTCGCGCAGGAGTTGAGCGGCGCCCACTGCCCGATAAGGAATGCCACGCAGAGCCAGCGGGATCAAGGCAATGATAACCAAGGCATTGAAAATCGCCGCCGACATGATGGCGCATTGGGGCGTTGCCAAATGCATAATATTGAAAGCGTTAAGTACAGGGTGGGTTGATGCAAACGCGGCGGGTATGATGGCAAAGTATTTGCTGACTCGTTGGCAATACTGAAAGTTGTAAGCGCGCCGCGCGTCATTAACAATTGTTTGCCGATCTCCACGATCTGAATCAGTTTGGTTGGATTGCTGTCCAGGTCGACCATGTTGGCGGATTCACGCGCGGGTTGGGTACCGGTGTTCATCGCCACGGCCACATCCGCCTGAGCAAGAGCCGGAGCATCGTTGGTGTCATCGCTAGTCATCGCCACCAGCCGCCCACCCATTTGATATTCGCGGATGAGTTTCAGCTTGGCCTCGGGCGTGGCTTGGGCCAGGAAATCGTCCACGCCTGCCTCAGCCACTATAGCCGCGGCCGTGAGCGGATTGTCGCCGGTGATCATGACGGTCTTGATGCCCATCTTGCGCAACTGGGCGAAGCGCCCCTGGATACCGCCTTTGACGATATCTTTTAAATGAATAACGCCCAGCGCTTGATTATTGCGCGCCACCACCAGCGGCGTGCCACCCATGCGCGCGATGTTATCCACCGCGGACTTCAAAGAAATAATGTTCCCCCACCGATAATCGGTAAGGTTTTATCTCAAGGCAGGGAAAATCCCGCTAAGCCATGGATGAGTTCAATTTGCTAATTTTAGCGTCGAGGTTTTCCAACTCATCCCGGTATTTAGCCCGCTTATTGGCATTTATAAGTGCAACAAGTCCGCCTGCAATCAATGGAACAACGCCGATCCCGTAAATTGGAATTAGAAATATTCCTATTAATACGCCCCACAAGCCGAGCTTGTATTGCTGGCTTGCTTTGTTTATCCCTGTTTCCAATTTACTCTTCTGACCTTCAAGCACAACAATTAGGATCTTCTTATCTGCCAGCGAATTCATTGATCTGCCTCCCGGTACACTGTTCGATAAATAAAAACGAAATCATATTTGCCTGGTTCTGCGGATTCGTTTTAGGACTTCACAACTTTTATATTAAATCGATCAGAGGGAAGAACGCGTCGCAGATCGAGCCAAAGGGCAAGCAGCATTTCCACACCTCGTGAGGTGGTAATATCGCCCAGGTCGATCACCGATCTCCAGCCAAACCAATCGCGCAGGATTCCAATTACAACGGTCTTGGCTTCAATATCATTCCCGCTGACGAATACATCGGTCCGTTCTAGGAGTTTTGCTGGCTCAACCATCAGGTTGCAATTCATTGTGTTCAGGGTTTTTACCACCAGCGTTTCAGGGAAGGCGTGTTGAATTTGCTCGCCCAACGAATCTCCGTTACAAACCGAAAGGATTAGATCATCCCTTGAATAGTCGATGGGATTTGAGGTGTCTATCAGTATCTTATTTTTCAAATTGCCGGCTCCGGCCTGGCGCAAAGCATCCAGCGACGCAGTCCCCAAGGTACAGTTGAAAACAATTTCACCGAAGGCCGCCGCGTTCTTAAAAGTCCCGTATAAAGCGCGCTGGCCCTCCTCCTTGGCCCAGGCAATAGCCCTGGGATTATCCGCATCGCGCGCGCCCATGAAGACGTCGTGTCCAAGCTGGATCAGCTTGGAACCGATAGTCCGTCCAACCATTCCGGTACCCAGGATGCCAATTTCCATCAAATCACCTCTGTCCTGATTGAACTCTTTGCATTATCCACGAATTCACGCGAAGCCAATCTCATTCAAGTACAGTTTCTGCGGCAGCCTTTTTGGCCATTTTCGTCTTTAGCCATTTCAGGCGGAATGTCTCTTCACGTTCCCGCTCTTCGAGTGCGCTTTTGATGAATAGAACCGTCTCTTCGTATTCGGGGATAAAAATATACTGCAGGGCTTTGACCCGGCGCTGAGTCTTGCGCAGTTCTCCTGCCAACCTCCACACCGCTGTCATTAGCTCGGAAAGTTCTGGAATGTGATTCAAAAC
>JAKAMM010000030.1 GCA_021812905.1 Chloroflexota bacterium
TGATCGTGCCGGAGAGGAACATCACTGGGAAAAGAATGAAAAATGAGATGAGCAGAGCTTGCATCATGTTGCGCGCATAAGTGGCGATCCAGATGCCGATACCCGCGCTCGCAGCTAATGCCAGCGTGGAGAGAGCGATGAATAGCACCAGCGTCCAGAACGGGTTCGCACCGTGCGGCGCGACGCCAAAGATGAAGAAGGCAAGCCCAACGCCGATGATCAGACCAACGACCTCCAGCGCGACCATGGGAATCAATTTGGCGAGGATCAGTTCGAGCGGGCGTATCGGTGTGACCATCAACTGTTCAAGTGTGCCCGCTTCTTTTTCGCGGACGATGGAGGCTGCGGCAAGCAGGACGCCCAACATCACCACTGCCAGCGCGACCATGCTCACCGCATTGAAGTGGATGTAACGCATCTCTGGTAGATACCAGGCACGCACGTTGTTGATGACTGACGGTATCGCACCGAGCGCGACTCCCTGTCCGCTTTGGTTGAGGCGCTGGACTTCAATGTCAGATGAATAGCCGCGCGCGATGCGCTGGACGTAACTCAGCGAGAGCAGGGTGGTGTTGGCTTGCGTGCCATCCGCCAAGACCTGGATCTGGGTTGGCGCGCCCGCCGCAAGGTTCTGGCTGAAGCGAGATGGGATGACGATTCCGAGCGTGGCTTGCCCCGAGTCGAGTTGGCGTTCGAGTTCAGATTCATCGGCTGGATAAAAATCCAGCGCAAACGAATCGCCTTGGCGGAATCGTTCAATCAGCGCACGGCTCTGGGGCGAGTTGTCGCGGTCGAGGATCGCGGTGGGAATGTGTTTGACGTCCATCGTCAGCGCCCAGCCGCACAGCACGATCTCTGCAAAGACGTACACCACCAGAAAGACGATGGGAATATCGCGCAGGGTCTGGATGAATTCTTTTTTGATCAGCGAGCGAAGGCGGGCGTTCATGGTCATCCGATCCGTTTCTTGAACCGCAGTGCGGAAACCGCGACCAACGCCACCGCGTAGACCGTCAGAAATGTGAGTGTTGGCAGTGAATTAGCCAGCCCCTGACCTTTGAGAACGATGGCACGCGCGAGGTCCACAAAATAGCGCGTGGGGAAGGAATTGGCGTAGACCTGCATGGCAGCGGGCATGGTGTGTATGGGGAAGATGAAGCCGCTGAACAGCATGGATGGCATGATGGTCAGCACAATAGCGAGCAGCATGGCTGTCACCTGACTACGTGTCAGCGTGGAGACCAGCAAGCCGATGCCGACGGTGGTCAGCACGTAGAGCGCGGATGCAGCGATGAACAAAAGCAGGCTGCCGCGGAACGGTACGTTGAACCAGAAGATTCCGCCCGCCAGAACGATCATCATCTCGATGAAGGCGATCACACCGTAGGGAATCAGTTTGCCTAGGATGAGTTCGACCGGACGGATCGGCGAGACGAACACTTGCTGGATGGAGCCGCGTTCCTTCTCGCGCACGATTGCCAGCGCGGAAAGAAGCGGCGGAAACGCCATGAGGATCACACCGAACAGCGCCGGCACAATCGAGTTGACGCTTTTCAAGGCTGGGTTGTAAAGCACACGCGATTCGACAGTCAGCGCGACGTGACGCCCCAGCGATTGACCGGTGCGGCTTTCGATGTAGTTCGTCGCGATGCGGCGGTTATAATCGGCATTGATGGCTTCAACGTAGGACTGCGCCACCTGTGCGAAGGGCGTGTACGAACCATCGAGGATCGTCTGGACTTCGGACTGTCCGCCGCTGCTAAGAGTTTTCTCGAAGTCCGAACGGATAACCAGCGCAACGTCAGCTTGGTCGCGGTCAAGCATATCCTGGATTTGACCGTAATCCTGCACATCCGCAACCAGATTGAAATAACCTGTGTTGATAAATGCCTGTGTGTAGTCGCGGCTGGCCGCAGTGTGATCGAAATCCAGCACAATCAGTTTTATGTTTCGCACATCGGTGTTGACGCCATACGCAAACAAGAACAGCATGACCAATGGCAATACGAGCGCAATGCCCAGCGTGTATGGGTCACGCAGGATTTCGCGGGTTTCCTTGCGTAGGACAGAGAACACACGTGAATTCATGACTCATGCTCCCTGGAAGAAACGCGGCAGGAAGCGTCCAGTCTGTTTCATGTATTCGCGATACGCGTCGCCGAATTTTTCGATCAAGGTCTGCTCTTCGGTGCGTGTAACGGAACGAATCAGTATGCCAAAGAGCAAGCAAACGATAGCCACAAACCAGTTTCCCGTGACCAGGACGAAAGCCAGTGAAGTGGTGAAAAAGGTTGTGTACATCGGATGGCGCATCCAGTGATAGGGTCCGGTGGTAATCAAGGTTTGACGCGCTTGGGTGATGCCGGGTGCGGCAAAATTCTCGCCAAGCGTGCGATGTACCCAGATTAGCAATAGCACACTGACGAAGCCGATACCAATTCCAAGCCAGCGTAATACCGATGACAGTGACAACTCCGCCCAGGCAAGCCAACCCGGCACGAAAATGTAAACTACAGCCAGCAGGCAAATAAACCCGTACAGAAACCACGCCAGGAGTGCTCTCTCCTTTCCCAGTCGGCTCATCGAGAAACAGCTGCCCAATTTGATTCCAATTACGAAATAGTAGACGCGTGTCACCACCAAGGCGAAGAAAATCACAGCCAGACTAATTCGAAATGTTAATTCAGCGTTCATACTTTTCTCCTACAGTGTCTTCCAGCCAATCAAACAGAACCTGGTGCTTCAGCGCCATGTTTCCAAACTGGCAATGTTCCTCTGCGCCCTCTTCTTGCGTAAAGACGCGCAGTGTCTTGGGTGCCTTCGATGCAGCGTAGAGCATATCTACCGGCTCCAGGGGACAGCGTGATCCTTTTCACCGTGCGAAATGAGGGTCGTTTGCTGGGTCAGTCCCGCAACTCGCTGTACGTAG
The DNA here is from genome assembly GCA_021812905.1 of Chloroflexota bacterium. Next base: position 2,930 of record JAKAMM010000030.1, read on the forward strand.
CAGCTCAAATGAAAAGTTTGGTCACTACAATGCAGTTTCATGACGGTTACTCTATCTCCAAGAAAGAACCAGTGCCACAATCCAGGGGAGGTTGAATGCAAGCAGCAGCCATTTGAAATCAGAATTGATCATGAAGTTGACAGCCGTCATCAAGCCAATGGAAGCTAGACTTGCTAGCGCGACCACGTAACCCGCACCGGGTATCATTTGTTGAAACGCTGTTACGGCTATGAAGGTAGTCAACAGCCCCGTGGCAAACATAAAACCACCCATGACCCAGAGGACGCGGCGCAGCCAGATTAGCAAGCCTGGTACGGTAGCCTGAATCTCGGCATGGGTCGTGCCCATGAAGCGTGGGTCTTCAGGCAGCAATGGAGGGCGTTTGAAAACGAAATAAATTCCGAGACCCATTAATACGATACCCTGAGAAACAAGAAAAATTGAAGATGGAGAAAGTTCGATTTTCATGAAAACTCCTATGCTTCGCGACCTTCCCTTGCCGGGAGAGAGGCAACATTTCGACTCTCTTCCATTTCAATAAACGTCACGAAGAGGTCTTCGAGCGAGAAGGGGATTGGGGAAATGTGCCGGGCAGGATGACCCTCTGAAGCGAAAGCAGTCTCGATTTCATGCGTGAGGCGCTTCGCGTCCTCGACTAGGATGTGGACGCGGTCGCCGAACAAGCCCGCGCCCAGCACACCATCCATTGCTTCCACGCGCCGCAGCGCGCGGAATGGATCGGCCGAAGGGGTCACTTCGAGCATTTCACCAGTGCGCATATTCGAGCGCAAATCGGCGGGACTGCCGTGTGCGATCAGGCGTCCGTTGTAGATCAGCCCGAGCGTGTTGCAGTGTTCGGCTTCATCCATGTAATGCGTGGTGACGAAGACGGTCACGCCGCGCGACGAGAGGCTGTAGATTAAATCCCAAAAGGCGCGGCGCGAGATCGGGTCCACGCCCGAGGTGGGTTCGTCGAGGAACAGAACACTTGGTTCATGCAAAATGGAACAGCCAAGTGCGAGGCGCTGTTTCCAGCCGCCGGAGAGATCGCGCGTCATGGCGCGTTCGCGTCCCGTGAGCCCAGCCATTTCCAGCGCCCAGCGTTTGCGCGCTACCAGCCGCGAATTATTCAAGCCGTACACGCCCGCGTAGAAATCCAGATTCTCCTCAACCGTCATATCGTTGTAGAGTGAAAACTTCTGCGACATGTAACCAATCTGCGGTTTGATTTCCATTTGCGCGCGCAAGATGTCGCGGCCGGCTACCGTTCCTGCGCCGGAAGTGGGGGAAAGCAGTCCGCACAACATGCGGATGGTGGTCGTCTTGCCGCTGCCGTTCGGACCAAGGAAGCCGAAGATCTCGCCCTCCTTCACGCGGAACGAGACTTTGTTCACGGCGGTGAACTCGCCGAATTTTTTGGTGAGATCCGAAACGCTGACCGCGACATTGGAAGATGGATGGTGAACGGTGGACAGTGGAACCTTGATCGTCAACGGTCTACCGTCCACGGTCTGCTTTTCAAGCATCGCAACGAACACATCCTCGAGGCTGGGAATAGTACGACGAACATCTGAGATTTGAATCTTGTCTTTGGCAAGATCGGCCTTAAAAGCGGGCAAGTCTTGTATTGGATTTTCCACCAGCAAATGCAATCGTTCGCCAAAGACCTGGACGTGGGAGACGTGCGGATGAGTCCGCAAACGACCCAATGCCTCGCGCTGAGGCTGGGCGAGCAGATGGAGCATCTCGCCGCTCAATCCGGAACGGAGGGCGGCTGGCGTTTCAGATGCGATGATCTGCCCCTTATGCATGAGCGCGACGCGATGGAAGCGTTCGGCTTCGTCCATGTACGGAGTGGACACAAGGATGGTGATGCCCTGCTCGAGGAAGGCGTTGAGCAGCAGCCAGAAGTCGCGGCGGCTGACGGGATCCACGCCGGTGGTGGGTTCATCGAGGAAAAGGACTTGCGGAGAATAGATCAACGCGCAGGCGAGGGCGAGTTTCTTCTTCATGCCACCGGAGAGATGTTCGGCGCGGCGATCAGCAGCGAGGTCGAGGCGCGTGAAGCGTAGAAGATCACCAATGCGTTTCTCGCGTTCATCACTTGCGACTTGATAAAGATCTGCAAAGAAATCCAAGTTCTCGCGCACGCTGAGCGAGCCGTACAACGTGAAGCCTTCGGACATATATCCAATACGCCCACCCAAGCCTGTCGGATTTTTGACCACGTCTATGCCAGCAACCGTCACTTGCCCGCGTGTAGCAGATAAAATCCCGCACAGCATTTGCATCGTGGTCGTCTTGCCCGCACCATCGGGACCGACCAGGCCGAAGATCTCGCCTTGACGCACTTCGAGGTCAATGCCGCGTACCGCTTCGACTTTCTTCGCGCCGAAGCCGTAGTGCTTTGTCAACCCTCGAACCGAGATCAGAATTTCATTCATGACCTTAGAATAACTGCTAACCTCGCTGAAAGCGAGCGCCAATCAGCGCAAAGGGGATAGGTAAAACTACCTGCTTAAAACGAAAAGCCCGACGATGTTCGCCGGACTGAAAGTCAATCGCAACACAGCGCTATGATTTATTTCTTTAGGCCTCCTTGCTTGCCAGAGACAATCGCCAGCGCCAGCCAAGAAACGCCAGCAGCAATCCACCAATGAAACTGATCGCAGAGATCATGTAAGTCGCGTCCATCCAGAATTGCAAGGGGAACAAACGGATCAGCGTATTGGAATAAGCGAACAGCCACGAACCCGGCTTGAAGAAGATCAAGTGAAAATTATCGAACCAAACCTGCCAGGCGAAGAGCGCCAGCAACGCGATAGATGAGATCAACGCGACCGTCAGAATGCCTCCGGCTTGAATCGCCGAAGCGAGCGCGGACAAATCTCCCCTGCGCCACAAAATGAATCCCGATAATAGGATCGCGATGAACGCGATCCACAGCGCGCGCCAGACGGTTTGGAATGCCGTTTGCACATCTATCATGTGCGTCACCTCGCGCGGACTATAAACAGGCTTTCCATCGAGTGTTTCGTTGGCGAGCGTATCGTCAGGCAGGTTATCGCGCACGTAGCGCATGTTCACGGTGGCAAGTTCCAAACGTTGCTGCTGAGTGAAGCCGTATGAATCGGGCGGGAAACTGGCTTTGCCGTATTCGAGCGCGAGGTATTGTTCGGTTGTCAAAAGCCTCGCTGAACCAAGCATGATAAAGAATGGAAGGGCAAGAATGATCAGTATTTTGAGAAGTCTGGTCATGGTTCCTCAGAATGATCAGAATGAAGTGAGCGAGTTTTATTCTATGATTTTTACACAGAAGCGTTAAGCGTCATTTCGCCCATCCGCTGGTGAGCATATTGGCGTATTGCTTGACGGATTTGGATTTTCTAGTAAAATATCATCATATCAGCATATGATGATTTATGGAGAATGACATGTTGCTTGCTGCCAAACCCAAATCCATTGACATCCAAGCCAAACTCTTCCGCGGGTTCTCAGACCCGTCACGTCTATCTATTCTTGATTCTTTGCGCGAGGGCGCACGCACCGTTGGTGAAATTGTCGAAGCAACTGGCTTGGCCCAGCCGAATGTCTCCAATCACCTCGCTTGTTTGCGAGATTGTGGATTGGTCGCGGCTGAACCACAAGGGCGATTCGTTTACTATGAATTGAGTGACAAACGGGTGGGAAAGTTGCTCATGCTTGCCGATGAATTACTTGCCGATGTTGCCAAAGGCGTATATGAATGCACACGGTATAACATAAAGGATTCTAAAAATGGCTAACACACAAACTTTAGAAGTTCCCATCAAGGGCATGGACTGCGCGGAATGCACACAGCATGTGCAACATGCGATTGCAAAACTGGATGGCGTGAAGTCGGTGGATATTTTGCTTGCAACGGAGAAGGCCATCATTAAACTTGACCCTGGCAAAGTTGACATGCCTGCGATTCGTAAGGCAGTTGCCAGCGCGGGCGAATACTCCGTTCCAGAAACCGTCTCACCGCCGCGCGCGGTGTACGTCCAGGATTTCAACCGCCAACTGATGACTTTGCTTGCGGTCGTTTTCAGCGTCGTATTGTCCATCGTTATCGCAGGTGAATGGTTCGGTCTTTTCAAATTCCTTGAGAACCTTGTGCCATATCCCATTGGAGTATTAATCGTTATCGCGGGTGGCTGGCCCATCTATCGCAATGTGATTCGCGCCACGCTCAAACGCCAAGTCATCTCGCACACATTGATGACCATCGGCGTAATTGCTGCATTAGCGGTTGGCGAATGGGTCACTGCAGCGATTGTCGTCATCTTCATGCGCGTTGGTGATTATGTCGAAAACTTTACAACAGAAAGCGCGCGCCGCGCGGTTAAGGAGTTAACTTCCATCGCGCCGCAGACCGCGCGCGTGGAACGGGAAGGTGCAGAAATTGAATTGCCAGTTGCGGAAGTAAAAGTCGGCGAAACCGTGATTGTTCGCCCCGGCGAAAAGATTCCTGCGGACGGTGAAGTCATCAGCGGTCACGCCACGATTGACCAGTCCGCGATCACGGGCGAGTCCATGCCCGTCGAAGTCACGAACGGATCGCACGTCTTCGCCGCCACAATTGCGAAGTCGGGAAGTTTGCGAATAAAGACTCTCCGCGTTGGCGCGGATACAACCTTTGGACGCGTGGTCAAAATGGTTGAAGAAGCCGAAGCGCATCGCGCCGATGTTCAGCGATTTGCAGATAAATTCAGCGCATACTATTTGCCAATTGTCGCAGGAATCGCCGCGCTCACATTCTTATTCAGTCGTAATCCACTATCTACCGCCGCAGTCCTTGTTGTAGCGTGTTCTTGTTCCTTCGCGTTGGCAACGCCTGTTGCAATGCTGGCATCCATCGGCGGAAGCGCGAAGCGTGGATTACTTATCAAAGGCGGAAAGTATTTAGAGACACTTGCGCGCGCTGACGTTGTGTTAGTGGATAAAACCGGCACGTTGACACTTGGGCAACCACAAATTACAGATGTTATTCCCCTCAACGGATTACCTGATTCAGAGATTCTTGCTCTTGCTGCGTCCGCCGAACGTTATTCTGAGCATCCATTGGCTGAAGCAGTGCGTGTTGCCGCTCGCAATCAGAATATTCTATTATCAGAACCAGAAAATTTCGAAGCGATTCCTGGCATGGGCATTCGCGCAAAAGTGAATGGCGGTTTTGTAACCATTGGCAATCGCCGCTTTATTCCATCAGCGGATTCGCTACCTGTTACCAAACAATTGGAAGGGCAAGGCAAAACGCTATTGTTCATGGAGCGCGACGGTAAACTTGCAGGACTCCTCGCCGCCGCCGATACGCTCCGTCCCGAAGTTCCAGCCGCCCTTGCTGAATTGCGCGCTCTCGGCATAAAACATGTTGCTTTGCTTACAGGCGATAATGAACAAACTGCGTCCGCGCTTGCCGGGAAACTTGGCGTTGAGTATCGCGCGGATCTTCTCCCCGAAAACAAGATCGAAATTGTGAAAGACTATCAAGCCAAAGGTCATATCGTTGTGATGGTCGGCGATGGCGTCAACGACGCGCCCGCGCTGGCGCAGGCCGATGTCGGGGTGGCGATGGGCGCGGCAGGTACGGATATTGCCATCGAAGCCGCGCACATTGCCCTCATGCGCGAAGACTGGTCGCTTGTGCCTCAGGCGATTCGGATTGCGCGCCGGACGATGGGTATTATCAAGATGAACCTTGTTTTCACCACCGTATACAATGTTGTTGGGCTATCTCTTGCGGCATTTGGCATTCTGCCCCCCGTTCTCGCCGCCGCCGCACAGTCCTTACCCGACATTGGAATCCTCTCCAATTCAGCGCGGTTGCTGCGGAAAAAATGAGGCCATGTTTCAGGTGACAGGCGAATTAGTTCTTCAATATTTTGTGTAGGCGATAACCTAGAAGGGGAAGGCTCAGACGTTGCGGGTTAGATTGACAACCTACCCGCAGCGTTTTTTAGTGTATCCCACTTGAAAAAACATCTTGACGCACCTTCAGCGCAGGGATATACTGCTAAACAGTTGAGCAATAATTCAACTATTTAATTGACCAATATTGTCACGGCTCAAAAAGTGGCGAAGATTATCGAGGTTGTCAAGCACGTGTTCGCTGCTGGATTTGATCATGACAAAAAATACCGTCACCCCGGGAGCTGCCTCTGATCTCGCAAGCCTATTCGACGCGTTGAGCGACCCGACGCGCATTCTTATCATCAGTGCTTTGCTTGATGGGGAAGTTGGTGTCGGCGAACTGGTGGAGCGCCTGGGATTGACAAAGTCTGCCGTTTCGCACCAGTTGCGCGGACTGCGCGACAAGCGCATCATCCGCACTCGCAAACAAGGGCGTAATGTGTACGTTTCCATCGACGATGGTCACGTCATTGAACTGTTTCAGCGAGGTCTGGACCACGTTCTACATGGTTAGTATGAAAAACACTCTACAACGACTCGGCCTGCTTTTGATTCTTCTCTTGCTATTACTCGGATTGGCTGGCCATTTACTTGTGCCCGCCGGTGGAGCGCACCATTTCCAATCTGAGTCTACATGCGCGTTCCACCATGGTATGAATTTGCCGGCGAAACTTCAAACCTCTCGGATTGAGTCGGGCTCTTCACTCGAACCTACTCACGATAACTCCTGTGTCCTGGGTTTCGTCGTGAAAATTTCCCACCCTCCAACACTATAAATTAAATATTGATCCGTTTCTTCTATGCCCATTGCGTTGGAATGGGTGAAGACTGTCTGTCGTTGTTATTCGTAAGGATTCTGGTATGGAAAAAACAATTGAACTTGACCTTCCTCTTTTGCTTCCCGGTGTGGAAGATGAAAAGGATGAATGTCTCAACCGTTTGGAAATCTCACTTCAAAATCAAAAAGGTATTCTGCGCGCGCATCTGGAACGCGAGAAATCGCCCGTTGACCTGTGTCTGCACTACAACCCCAACCTGCTCAGTCTCGAACAGGTGAAGCGATTGGCGCAGCGCGCGGGAGCGGGAATTGCCAATCGCTACCACCACGACTCCATTGCCATCGAAGGGATGGACTGTTCCGATTGCAGTTTGGTCATCGAGCACAGCGTCGGGCGCATGGATGGCGTGCTATCGGTCAATGTCAATTATCCAACAGAGAAAATGTGGATCGAATATGACAATCACAAAGTAAACCGCCCCGCCATCGAGAAACGCGTGCAGTCCTTGGGATATGAAATTCCCTCGGAGGGATTACGCAGTTGGTATAAAGAGAATCGTGAAATCGTGTTCAGCCTCACGGCGGGATTGTTGGTACTTATCGGTTGGCTCGGGCAAACCTTCTTCGGTCTGCCTGTGCTTGCCGCGACTGCCTTGTATATTACAGCGTACATCTTCGGCGGCTGGGATATTTCGCAACATGCCTGGCACGCCATCAAAGAGAAACATTTCGATACCGACCTGCTGATGGTGATGGCAGCGCTCGGCGCGGCGTTCCTTGGTGAATTTGCGGAAGGCGCGTTATTACTCTTCCTGTTCAGTCTTGGACATGCACTGGAGGAACGCGCATTGGATCGCGCTCGCGTTGCTGTGCTTGCCTTGGCAGACCTCGCACCCAAGACCGCCCTCGTTCGTCGCGATGGGAAAGAGCAGGAACTGCCCGTCGAAACTTTACAGCTCGATGATGTTGTCATTGTTCGCCCGGGCGTGCGCATTCCTGTGGATGGCGTCATCCTGACGGGAAACTCTGGTGTCGATCAAGCCTCGGTCACGGGTGAATCTCTCCCTGTTGATAAAGTTCCTGGTGACAATGTTTTCGCAAGCACAGTGAATGGCGAAGGAGCGCTCGAAGTGAAAGTGACGCGGCTTGCCAAAGACTCGACCCTCGCCCGCGTGATGAAAATGGTGGAGGAAGCGCAGGCGCAGAAATCACCTACGCAACAAACCGTTGAAAAATTCGAGCGGGTCTTTGTTCCCGTCGTATTAATCTTCACCGCGTTGGTCATTGTCGTACCTCCTTTGTTCGGCTTTCCATTCCACGAATCATTTCTGCGTGCGATGACTCTCCTCGTTGCCGCGTCACCGTGTGCGCTCGCGCTTGGAACGCCTGCCACCATCCTCGCGGGTGTGGCGCAAGCCGCGCGCAATGGCGTGCTGGTCAAGGGCGGCATGCATCTCGAAAATCTCGGTCGCCTCAAAGCCATCGCCTTCGACAAGACGGGCACGGTGACTCAAGGTCAGCCTGAGGTAACAGATGTTGTGGGGTTTCAGGAATCGGGTTGGAAGGAAGCGGATGTGCTGTCGCTTGCGGCAGGTGCGGAATCGCGTTCCGCCCATCCCCTTGCACGGGCAATCGTCCGCTCGGCTCAGACTCAGGGTCTGCCTGTTTCTGTCATGGATGAAGTCGAGTCGCTGACAGGACGCGGCTTGCGCGCCGTCTCGAATGGCAAAACGATCTGGATCGGTAATCGCAAATTGATGGATGATGCCACGGTCACTCTATCTGCGGATGCGCTCGAAAAGGCGCAGGCATTTCAGGAGACGGGGAAGAGCCTCATGTGGATCGCAGAAGGGCAAACTGCAATTGGGATTATCGCTCTTGCCGACACGCTGCGCCACGAAGCCGCACCAACGATGAAAGCTCTCAAACAAACAGGCGTGGCTCACACCATTATGCTCACGGGCGACAACACGCGTTCCGCTTCCGCCATTGCTCACGAAGTTGGCTTAACCGAATATCGCGCCGCCCTCATGCCCGAAGACAAACTGACTGTCATCCGCGATCTTGTAAAGGAATACGGGCAGGTTGCGATGATCGGCGAC
>JAKAMM010000423.1 GCA_021812905.1 Chloroflexota bacterium
ATAACACACCATTGGGTCAACTTGACATTGCCTTGCCCTGTGCTAAAATTGCCTCACTATGATTGAGGACAGCCCACTGGTACGCTTTGTGTGGTTGCCTCGTCCTTTTTATGGAGGGTCGTCTTGACCAAAAATCGTACGCAACAAATGGTGGACCGTCTGCGCGAACTTCAGGCTTCCTCTCCCGATATTGAGGCTTCCGCCGTTGTCAGTGTTGACGGCCTGCCGATTGCTTCGGCCCTGCCGCAGGGCGTTGAAGAAGATCGCGTCTCTGCCATGTCTGCTGCCATGCTTTCCCTCGGCGAACGTATCGCTAACGAATTGGGACGCGGGTCCCTTGAACAGGTTTATATCAGGGGCGAAAAAGGATATGTGGTGTTGATGTCAGTTGGTGAAGATGCCGTTCTGACTGCTCTCGCCCGCGAACAGGCCAAACTCGGACTTATCTTTTTAGATATGCGTCGGGCCGCCGAAGATCTTACGAAATTGATCTAGTGGAGATTGCATGAGTTCTCTTCAAAAATCTGGCCTATATTACCCCAATAAATTCGGCTTGATCATTATCAAGTCGCTTGAGGAAGTTATGGGCAAGAATGGGTTGAATGCCATTCTTAACCTTGCCGGTCTAAAAAACTACGTTGAAAATTATCCCCCCGATAATCTCGAAAAAGGAGTCGACTTTATCGAGCTGTCCGCGATTGGCACCGCGCTGGAAGAAATGTATGGTCCGCGCGGCGGGCACGGCCTTGCGCTGCGTGCCGGGCGCGCAACTTTTTCCGATGCACTGAAGAATTTTGGCGCTCTGGCCGGTGTGGCTGACCTGGCGTTCGTGGTTCTCCCGCTTCCCGCCAAGCTGAGAATTGGTCTGCCTTCGATGGCGAAAATCTTCAGTCAGTTAAGCGACCAGCACAGCACGGTCGAAGAAAAAGACAACGAATTTATTTACGTAATTCATAAGTGCCCCTGTTGTTGGGGACGTCACGAAGCCGGCAAACCCGTTTGCTTCATCGCGACAGGCCTTCTACAGGAAGGCCTCAAATGGATCTCGGGTGGTAATGAATTCCGCGTGAACGAGTCCAAGTGCGTGGCAGTTGGTGATGATGTCTGCGAATTTGTCATCCAAAAAGAACCCATTTCATAGCGAGGTGGTTGTGGCAGATGCGAAATCGAAGATCCTGATCGTTGAAGATGATCTATACGTAGTTGAAATACCCTCTGTTTCAAGCCGGTTCAGCAGTGCCGAGCAGCTCAAAGTCGAGTTGCTGAGGCGGAAACGTTAGGAGTTCGTTTGCGTATCGCAGTCGTCATCCCAACTTATAACGAAGCGGAGAACCTGCCCAAACTGGTCTCCGCTTTATTTACGCTTCCGCTCGACCTTCATCTTTTGATCGTGGATGACAACAGTCCCGACGGAACCGGCCGTATGGCCGACGAATTAGCCAAAGGGGATCAGCGCGTGCGCGTCCTTCATCGCGCAGGAAAATTGGGATTGCGCTCTGCTTATCTCGAAGGCTTCCGCTTCGTTCTGGACGATGGAGCGGATGCTGTTTTGCAAATGGACGCCGACTTTTCGCACGATCCCGCCAAAATTCCCGCCATGGTTGAGCTTCTTAAATCTCATGATGTCGTGCTTGGCTCACGCTACATTAAAGACGGCTCGGTGGATGAGCGTTGGCCACTCTGGCGTAAATACCTTTCCGCGTTTGGCAATTTCTACGCCCGCACAATTTTGGGCATGCCTCTGCATGACGTAACCACTGGTTTTCGTCTCTGGCGGCGTGAAACTCTTTTGGGTATGCCGTTCAATCGTATCGAAGCCAATGGATATATTTTTCTGGTGGAGATGGCCTATCTGGCCCACTGCCTCAAATACCAAATCGGCGAAGTCCCCATTTATTTCGCAGACCGGCGTTGGGGCAAATCCAAGATGTCATTCAAGATACAGGCTGAAGCAGCCACACGCATTTGGTCAGTCCTGTGGAATTACCGCGATCTGCGGCGTGAAGGCCAGGCCGCACGGGTAGGATAAATATCTTCAGGCGGTTTTGTTTTACTCAGGGCGGTTATAATTGTTTTCATGCCAACCAAGTTAACTCATCTCGATGAAAGCGGACGTGTTCACATGGTAAATGTCGGTGCCAAGCCGGATACTGAGCGCGTTGCAGTGGCCCGCGGCGAAGTCCACATGAAGAAAGAAACATTTGACCTGATTCGCGCGGGACGGATCAAAAAAGGCGACGTGTTGACAGTTGCCCAGATTGCAGGCATCACCGCCGCCAAACGGACCTCTGATTTGATCCCATTATGTCATCCTTTGCCGCTCACCCAGGTGGATGTGACCCTCGCGCTCGACGAATCTTTGCCCGGCATCGTCATTACGGCCACGACAAAGACTACCGGAAAAACCGGCGTCGAGATGGAAGCCCTGACCGCCGTCTCAGTCGCGGCGCTGACGATTTATGATATGGCCAAAGCCGCCGAGAAAACCATGCGTATCCAGAATATTCGTCTGGTCGAAAAGCATGGGGGACAAAGCGGCGATGTGGTGAATGAATAAAGAATCTTAGATGAAGTGTTCATCGTTATTCATGGAAGTTTGGATATTCTATTTCGGGATGGCAAAGTGACTTTGCATGAAGGCGAAATGTTCGTCGTGCCAAAGGGCGTTGAGCATAAGCCGG
>JAKAMM010000424.1 GCA_021812905.1 Chloroflexota bacterium
TTACGTCTGATAAGTGGAAGAAAATCTTAAGCGATTTTCTGAAGGAGCATGAATGAAGGAGATACCCTTAAGGATATTGTTGGTTTATCCCGAGTTCCCCGACACTTTTTGGAGTTTCAAACACGCGCTCAAGTTTATTCACAAAAAGGCTGGCGCGCCTCCGCTGGGGCTGTTGACCGTCGCGGCCATGCTTCCTTCCATGTGGGAAAAACGGCTCGTTGATCTCAACGTGACCAGTCTCACAGATGATAATCTGGCATGGGCCGATTATGTCTTCGTGAGCGCCATGATCGTGCAACGCGAATCAGCGCGCGCAGTCATCCGTCGCTGTAAGACAGCCGGTGTGAAAGTAGTGGCAGGCGGCCCGCTCTTCACGATGGAACATGAGCAATTTCCGGACGTGGACCATTTTGTCTTGAACGAGGCTGAGGAGACGCTAATGCCGTTCTTACGGGACCTGGAACAGGGTCGAGCTGGACGCGTTTACACGTCTGCGGAATTCCCCGATATCCACCAAACCCCCGTCCCACTTTGGCAGCTGGCAGATCTCAAACATTACGATACGATCAGTATTCAGTTCTCGCGCGGCTGTCCGTTCAATTGTGACTTCTGCAATGTGACAATGTTATTGGGTCATCGCCCGCGCACCAAGACCACCGCGCAGATCATTGCCGAGTTGGATAGCCTCTACGCGTTTGGCTGGCGCAAGAGCATCTTCTTCGTGGACGATAACTTTATCGGCAACAAGAAGCAGATCAAGTCGGAGGTGCTGCCAGCCTTAATTGAATGGCGTAAGGGTAAAACCGGTATGCCGTTCAGCACAGAAGCATCCATCAACCTGGCCGATGATCCAGAACTGCTCAGGCTTATGGTAGAAGCCGGGTTCGACACAGTATTTGTCGGGATCGAAACACCCAATGAAGACAGCCTGGCCGAATGCAGTAAGAACCAAAACAAGGGCCGCGATCTGGTGGAGAGCGTCAAACAACTCCAGCGCGCAGGTCTCCAGGTACAGGGCGGTTTCATCGTCGGGTTCGACAATGATTCCCCCTCGATCTTCCAACAGCAGATTGACTTCATTCAAAAGAGCGGCATTGTGACGGCCATGGTCGGGTTACTGCAAGCTCCTTTAGGAACGCGCCTGTATGAGCGCATGCAAAAAGAAGGCCGCCTGGTAAAGGAATTTTCAGGCGATAACGTGGATGGCTCGACCAACATCATCCCCAGGATGGGTTTGGAACCACTGCGGGAAGGCTACCGCAAAATCCTTGAACAAATTTATGCGCCCCACCTCTATTACGAGCGCGTTTTGACATTTCTGCGCGAGTACCGGCCGCCCAAAATCAGAGTCCAATTGGAGCCGCAATATATCCTGGCCCTGGGACGGTCCATTTACCAACTCGGAATCCGCGGCGTAGAGCGCGTCCATTACTGGCGACTCTTTTTTTGGACTCTGTTCCGGCGTCCGCGTCTGTTCCCGCTGGCGATCACATTCGCGATCTACGGCTTTCATTTTCGTCAGGTAATCGAATTACATGTTGTCTAATTATGTGAAAGGAAGGATCAAACATGAATCGAAGCTCAATTTCCCTGGGACGCATTCTCGGAATCCCAATTGGACTGGATTATTCCTGGTTCTTGATTTTTGCATTGCTTACCTGGTCATTAGCCACCAGTTATTTTCCTGCAGAATTCAAGAACTGGTCCGTGACACAATATTGGATCGTGGGCGCGGTGACGGTCATCCTAATGTTTGGCAGTGTACTGCTGCATGAGTTGGGACATTCGGTGGTGGCATTACGCCACAAAGTGCCAGTGCGCAGTATCACGCTCTTTGTCTTTGGTGGCGTTGCCCAGATCGGAGCCGAACCACCCAGCCCCATCGCCGAATTCTGGATCGCCATTGCAGGCCCGATTACGAGTTTTGCTTTGGCTATTTTATTTAGCCTGCTGCAACCTGTAGTCAGCAGGTTTGCTCCATTGTTGGCGCTTGCAGAATATCTGGCATATATCAACGGCACGTTGGGACTTTTCAACTTGATTCCGGGGTTTCCGTTGGATGGCGGCCGAGTTTTTAGGGCCATTATCTGGGGAACCACACATAGTTTGCGCCGGGCTACCCTTATCGCCGCAGATTTGGGTCGATTTATAGCATATCTATTTATCGGCCTGGGAGTGTGGCAGATGTTCAGCGGCAATTTCGGCAACGGCTTATGGATTGCCTTTATCGGTTGGTTCCTGGAAAGCGCCGCATCTTCACAGATCCACCAGCAAACGATCCATGACTTGTTGGGTGGTCATCATGTGGCGGATGCAATGCGCCGCGACTACACCGCGATTTTGCCCAATGCCACTCTGCAGCAACTAATCCATGAGCACATCCTGGGGAACGGCCAGCGCAGTTTGGTGGTCAAACAGGATGGGCGGGTTGCTGGCTTGCTAACATTGCATAATGTCAAAGCCATTCCATCTTCTGATTGGTTAACTACAACTGCCTCCCAGGTGATGATACCGGTTGCAAAAATGAAATGGATACGGCCTGAGGCGGAGCTGGTGGATGCTCTCGGGGAAATGGATCGGGACGGTGTCAACCAGTTGCCCGTTATGGCAGGCGATCAGATTCTCGGTGTTCTAGGCCGAGATGATGTAATCAGCTTCTTGCGCACCGTGAGTGAGTTC
>JAKAMM010000425.1 GCA_021812905.1 Chloroflexota bacterium
CAGATCGTTTTCGCTGACCGGGCGCGCTTCCAGACGCGCGGTATTCATGTCCGCGCTGGTGGGATCGGGAAAATCTGCGGCAAATTCAGCCAGCTTACGCGAGATGGCGAATTCGTCGTTGCCAAAGAGGAAGGTGATGTTTGACATATATTGCGTAATAGGGCACAGCGACGCTGTGCCCTACAAATTATTTTGTAATTACGCGATGCGCTGTGACGCGTCCTTGCATGGATGGGCGGACTTCAACAAGCTGAAGATTGCCCATGTCCGCGTCAGTGGTAATCTTTTGCTGAAGGATCGGTCCAAGCGGCTGACTGAGTGCGAAACCTGTCAGCGCAAACGCGACCGCGAACGGCAGGCGCAGAATCCGCCCGAAGGTGGATTTGGCTCCTCGGAGCGCGAACCAGGCAAAAGTCCCAGCAAGAAGCACAGTGGTAGCAAGGTTGGTTCCGCACCCGGCGTGGATGGCGAGTCCGCTTTCACCGGCGCGCAGTCGAGTCAACGCCTGAGTCACCGCGAACTGAACATCATCAATGGGAAAATTGCCGAGGATGAAAAAGCCGGTCGGGTTGGAATGTCCGGCCATGTGCTGGTTGGGATATTTCGCGGCCAGCACGTGAAGCGTGGCGTGTTCGAGCGCGTGGTTGCGGCGGGTTTCGAGAACAAAGGGGAGATCGAGAATGTTGTTCATGTGGTGATTATAAATCTAAAAAAGAAGCGGCAGTCAATCGACTGCCGCTTTGGTTGAATTGAATTTTTATTCAGCCGGTTCGGACTTGCCGGATGTTGCCAGGATGAAGCCTATAAACATAAGGATCGCGCCGATAAATTCGCTGATGTAAAGCAGGTCGGTCAGGCCGGCTTTCAGAAAAGTGCCGCCAGCAGCTGGAGAAAGCGCGCCTGCCGCAATCAATATGTTGCCGAACATCCGATTGGCCAGAATCTTCTTACGCCAGAACAGAAAAGCCGAATAGATCGCGCCGCCAACGAGGGTCAGCGTGCCGTAGATGTTGAGCAAAATGGTTAGAAGGATAATCAAGCCGGAACGGGCAAAGATCTCTTTATATTGCTCGGAGACCGTCTGAGCTGTGTTGAAGTTTGAAGATAAAGTCGGGGCGGCAAGGATGAGGACGAGAGCCAACGCCGAAACGACGGCCAGGACCCAGGTCAGGATTTGAGCCGTGTTGCCTTTGCGGATCAACAGATGGACGGATCCCATTCCAAGCCAGGCGGCGGTGAGCATCGCGCCGGTCAAATACCAGAGCTTGACCACGAAGGCGTTGAAGGTCAGGCCGAGGATGACTTCAGTCAAGGTGCCGATGCCATAAAAGAGCAGGCCGATGGACCAGAGCAGCAGGTGCATGCCGCCGCGCTGGTGATAGCGGGTAAAAACCGCCGCGACAAAAACAAAAGTGACGAGGGTGGAAAGATAGGGAATGTAGTTCATATTATCTCCAGAAGAAAAATTATGCGCCGGGCGTAAGTCCCAACAGCGACATGACAAGAATGACGAGCACAGCCAGCAGGATCAACACCAGCAGGCCGAGCAGAACCGGAACCAGTTTTTCCGTCCAAAAGGATGGATCAAAGCGCTTTGACTGATTTGATTTCTTCATTGGTCATTTCCAGTAATTGAAAAGTTTCAAGTAGATTCAACAAGATCAAATCCGTAAATGTGTGCACCTGACGCAGCATCTCGCCCCAGGCCTGCCCGGATGGAATATTGGCATCCTGATAGACGTTGATGATGGATTCGAGTAAAACGTCGCGAAAAAATAAAAATGCACGCACCGCCTCGAGACTGCTCAGGCCGACGCGGTGGGCACGTGAGGCGTATTCATATCCAATGGCGTGGATTTCGGAAGATGCGTCCTGTCCGTTGGCCGCGAGATAGGACATGAGCCCCTGAAAAAGCATGTGAGCGCTTCGGCGATATTGCATGCGCGCTTCCTGATCCAGCTTTTGATACCAGGCCTCGGCCTCAAGTTTCCCTTCGGTGATTCGCAGGCGGACATTCCGCACCGCGGATTGCATCATGGCTTCAGGTGCCACATCACTATGATTG
This sequence comes from Chloroflexota bacterium, assembly GCA_021812905.1. The sequence goes on from JAKAMM010000425.1 coordinate 2,066, forward strand.
CGGGCCTGTTTGGCCCATAATTCCACATCGATACGTTTATAGCGGCGATGTCCGCCTTTGGTGGTTTGCACCGGCAGCAGGCCTTTGTTTGACCATAAGCGCACTGTGCTGGGATGAACGCCAAGCAGCCTGGCCGCGCCGCTCAACGAAAGCCAATCTTCGCTCATGCGATTCGCCCGATGGTATGGATGGTTTTATATTGTGGTTGAAAAATAAATTGCTCCATAATTTCCTGTGCTCTTAAAGATAGCAAGGGCACTTGCGCCCTCGCTCTGAGATTGAATTCTACTTTTCAGAGCAAATGCGTCAATGTAGATTTATGCAGATTCTATCAAATGAGGATGAGAGTCATATAAAAAAGATGCCGCCAGCCAAGTTTCTTCGTGTGAGCCAATCGCCAACGTTGACATGCGCGCTTTCCAGTTCGCTGACGGTTAGATTCTCGCCAAAAGTGCCCGCTTCGATCTCACGTCCCCATTCTTTTGACCACCGAACATAATCCGCCGCGCCACAAACGTAGATCGCCTGATCCGGTCCGCTGTGATTCTTTTGATCGCAGATAAAATCTTCCCTGATGCCAAGTGTTGTAATCTCCACCGGTGCACGGGTTGG
>JAKAMM010000426.1 GCA_021812905.1 Chloroflexota bacterium
CCAGGTACTGGCGGTCGCCGCGAACTTGAAGTTCTGGCAACTCGCCGGCTTCGAGTTTCACATGCCGGTGTTCAGCCAGCGCTGCCATGCGTTCAACAGCGTCGAGGGCTACATCGCTTAGGTCCAGATCTTCAAATTGCAGGACGGCCTGGCCGGCATCCATGCGGGCCAGGGTCATCAAGTCGTTGACCAGGCGCGTCATGCGTTCGCCTTCAGCATCGACAACCTGAAGTGTGCGTTGATATTCTGCGGCTGACCGGCGGTTGGAAAGCGCCCGGCCAACTTCAAGATTCACGATGGTCAGAGGTGTGCGAAGTTCGTGGCTGGCGTCGGCGACGAAGCGGCGCTGACGGTCAAAGGCCGCTTGCAATCGGGCAAGCATCTCGTCAAAGGTGCCTGCCAACTCGGCCAATTCGTCGCGGCCTTGCATATTTAGCCGCTGGCTGAGATCGCTTTCGCTGATGTTACGTGCGGCATGTGCAATTGTGGCAACTGGACGCATGGCGCGGTCTGCCAGCCATAGGCCGCCAAAAAATGCAATAGCCAGCATTCCCAGGCTTCCAAGCGCCAACGCTGTCATTAAACGATGCAATTGGCTGTTCAAGTCACTCGGACTGCCAATGATGAGATAGCCAAGCAATAGATTTTCGCGCAAGACTGGCGTAATAATAAATAGATAATCTGTGTTGACTGCCTGTTCGTTTTGATCGAGAACAGGAACGGTTTGTTCGTAAATGTTCAGACCATGATTTTGGCTGCCAACAGTGACCAATTCGCTACTGAGGCCATTGGGATTGGAAAGATTTTCTCCCCAGTTTTGAATCAACGAACCTTTGGAATCCACCAGCAGCAGCAGATCGCCTTTTTGAAGTGGAACGCTGCTTCCGGGAACATTGTCCGGCGAAAGGTCAGATAGCTGCCATTCGGGGCCTTGAAAATAGTTTTGAATGTGAGTGAATTTGTCCTGCATGTGCCCGACTGAGTCGATTTGCAGGTCACGCGCCGTTACAAAGTAAATGAAGGCGCTAAAGACTCCCAGAACCAGCGCAAGGATAAAAACGAACCAGAGCGTCAGACGAAAGCGGATGCTGTGGAGGAAGGACACAAACCTGTGGCCAAGGGATTGAAATGCTTTTCTCATCAACTTCACTTCTGCTGCGGGTCACGCAGACGATAGCCTGAGCCGCGTATGGTTTCGATCAGTTTGACATCGTACGGATCATCCACTTTGCGGCGCAGGCGGCGGATGTAGACGTCCACCACATTGGATGCGAGAGTCTGGTCGTAATCCCACAGGTGAGCCACGACCATTTCGCGCGTAATCAGACGGTTGGGGTTCCGCATCAGGTATTCGAGCAGGGCATATTCCTTGGCGGTCAGGTCAAGAGGCGATTCGCCGCGCCAGACGTAATGGGTGGCTGGGTCGAGGCGCAGGTCGTCAACGATGATGTTTCCGCTTTTGTTCCCGGATTCGCGGCGCATCAAAGCGCGCAGGCGGGCGCGCAGTTCTTTGATTTCAAAAGGTTTGATCAGGTAATCATCCGCGCCGCTGTCGAGTCCAAGCACGCGGTCGTCGAGGCCGTCCCTGGCAGTCAGCATCAGGATCGCGGTGGCCACTTTCTGGTCCCGCAGCGAGCGGCAGACTTCGATGCCATCCCGCTTGGGGAGCATCACATCCAAGATGATCACATCATAAGGCGTGAACAAAGCCATTTCTTCGCCTTCCAACCCGTCGTAGGCAACGTCTACAGCGTATCCGTCGTCTGCAAGGGTGGCGCGTAGGGAATCGCTCAGGCGGTGATTGTCTTCTATCAATAGAATTCGCATGATTGCCTCTCGGTTTGTTTTACATTTTAACACCGCAAGATGATTACAAAATGACAGTTTTTACATATTTCAGTCATCTGTCCGTCATCTTCAAATTGTATACTCACGCAAGAAAATGAACGGAGGCAGATAACTTATGAATAAACAATTAGCGGCTTTGATCGCTGCAGTACTGATGACCGCCTGTATCGGTGCAGCCATTTTTGCAATTGGCGGTGTGGCCATGTTCAACCAGAGCGGCGCGGTAGCCGCAAACTCGAACACGCAGGCGTCGCAGGTGACGAATGTCAGCGTAGCCCAACAAAATCAGGCTCAACAGGCTCAGTCCCAGCAATATCAGGCTCTGATCGCACAATACCAGGCGCGCGAGCAGCAGTATCAGCAACGCGAGCAGCAATACCAACAGCAGCTTGCCCAGGCCAACTCCCAGGTGCAGGCAGCGCAGCAACAAATGCAGCAGGTGCAAATGCTTTTGAACACCCTCCAACAACAAGGCATCATCACCATTAGCAGTGATGGACGCATCTTCATCAACAGATAGAGAGGACGAATGAAACTTCTAAAATTCGGATTGCGTTTTTGGATCACGCTGTCCAGTGTGTTCAGCTTTATGGTCGGATGGGCAATGCTGGCGCATGCACCCAAGCCTGTTCAAGCCGCCGCCGCACAGCCATCTTCTTCGGTTGCACCCCTGCCGACACTTGCGCCTCTTCAGCCCTTGAATTTTTCCAGCAACGGTGGAATTCAGCAACAGCAGTTTTCTGTTGTCCAGCCTCCAGCGCCGGTCTTTAACACCGGTGGTTCTTAATGCAGACGCTGGATTTCCGCGCGATGAGCGCCAATGTGCTCC
>JAKAMM010000427.1 GCA_021812905.1 Chloroflexota bacterium
GGCAACTTCGAAGATGCCATTCTGCTCTCCGAGCGTCTGGTCCAGAACGACAGCTTCACTTCTGTGCATATTGAGAAATACGAAGTCGAAGCACGTGATACCAAGCTTGGCCCCGAAGAAATTACGCGTGATATTCCGAATGTCGGTGAAGACGCGATCAAAGATCTGGATGAGAATGGCATCATCCGTGTTGGCGCTGAAGTTGGCCCGAACGATATCCTTGTTGGCAAGATCACGCCAAAGGGTGAAAAGGAACTTACCCCTGAAGAGCGTCTGCTGCGTGCCATCTTCGGCGAGAAGTCGCGTGATGTGAAAGATACATCTTTACGTATGCCCCATGGCGAACGCGGCAAAGTTGTGGACGTGAAGGTCTTTACCCGCGAAGACAATGCTGATCTTTCTGCAGGTGTTGACATGATGGTGCGTGTCTCAGTGGCGCAGCGCCGCAAGATCACGGCCGGCGATAAGATGGCAGGACGTCATGGCAATAAGGGCGTTGTGTCGAAGGTCGTGGCCGTCGAAGATATGCCGTTCCTTGAAGATGGTACGCCGGTCGACATCATCTTGAATCCGCTGGGTGTGCCGGGTCGTATGAACATCGGCCAGGTACTCGAAGTCCATCTCGGTTGGGCGGCCAAACGTCTCGGTTTCCGCGCCATGACGCCTGTGTTCGACGGCGCCAGTGAAGAACAGATCGAAGCCGAGCTGGCGCGTGCCTGGATAGTTGACCAGGCCTGGAAAGAGTCCGCAATTGCCGCCTGGGAATGGATCAAAGAGCAGGAGTATGAACCTGAGTCGATCCAGGATGACGATGAAGTGCGTCGTCTCTATCTTGAGTCATGGCTTGGCAAGCGCAAGTATGATGTCTATAGCTTGAATGAGGTAGATTATGCTCGTCACGCCGCGGCGAAGGAATGGCTGCGTGATCGCGGTTATGATCAGAAGCTTATTCTTGGCCCACAGGGGGAAGAAACCGTACACCGTGACGCCGAAGCGGATCAAACTGCGGTAAGCGCCTGTCTACGATTGTGGATGGAAAGCCTCGGCTATACAAAGCGTGTTGCTGAAGCGAATCTTTACAGCGCGGCTCAAGATGTGATGCGCGAAACTGGTTCGCCCATGCCAGTGCTTGGAAAGCAAATATTGCGAGATGGCAAGACGGGGCTTCCTTACGATCAGCCGGTCACCGTGGGTGTGATGACCATTCTCAAGTTGCATCACCTTGTCGAAGACAAGGTGCATGCACGTTCGACAGGCCCATACAGTCTCGTTACTCAACAGCCGCTTGGTGGTAAGGCGCAGTTCGGTGGTCAGCGCTTCGGCGAAATGGAAGTGTGGGCGCTTGAGGCTTATGGCGCCGCATATACCCTGCAGGAAATGCTCACCGTTAAGTCGGATGACGTGCAAGGCCGCGTCAATACATATGAAGCCATCGTCAAGGGAGAGCAAATCGAAGAGCCAAGCATCCCGGCTTCATTCAGGGTCCTGGTTAAAGAGTTGCAATCGCTCGGCCTGGCAGTCGAAGCGATCAACGAAGGCGGAGACGTGGTCAAGTTTGGCAAGGATGAAGAGAAGACTCATCCGCCAAAGATGGGTACGGGTCTGATGGAATTAGGCGAAGGTGGAAGCGCGCATCCTGTGCGTTCGAAGAAATAGCGTCCTTTTATTCTTGACTTGCGAATAACCGCATGTTAGAATAATCCGCCGTTGCCTGAGAAAGACGGGCGGCATTAACTCCCGCCCAACAACGCCCAATGGCAACTACAAATGAGGCCATCAATGTTGTATCTGATGGTCTCATTTCTTGCGAATAGTCTTTGTGAAAGAATTTGTAATCGGAGGCGAACGTGCCGACAGTCAATCAAATGGTCCGCAAGGGCCGGAAGAGTAAAAAGTCAAAGAGCAAGGCTCCTGCATTGCAGTTCACGCTGAACAGTCACAAACAACGTCGTGTGCGACAGGACAAGGGCGCGCCGCAGAAACGCGGCGTTTGTACCGTTGTCCGAACCATGACTCCCAAGAAGCCGAACTCGGCGTTACGCAAGATTGCCCGCGTACGCCTGACCAATGGCATCGAAGTCACAGCGTACATTCCAGGTGAAGGTCATCAGTTGCAGGAGCACTCGGTGGTGCTTGTGCGCGGCGGCCGTGTCAAGGATCTGCCGGGTGTGCGTTATCACATTGTGCGCGGCTCGCTCGACACGACTGGCGTGGCCAATCGTAAGCAGGCCCGCTCAAAGTACGGCGCGAAGCGCCCCAAGTAATCGAACGGAGATCAAGTTATGAGACGTGGAAGTCCTGAACGGCGGCCCGTTCCGCCAGATATGCGCTATGACAGCGTGCAGATTCAAACCATGGTGCAGCATGTGATGAAGCGCGGCAAGAAAAGCACTGCCGTGCGCGTGATTTACAATGCTATGGATTTGATCAAAGAGCGCACCCAGAAGAATCCGATGGAAGTCTTCGATGCGGCGCTCAAGAACGTTTCTCCGGCCATGGAAGTCCGCCCGCGGCGTGTGGGTGGCGCCACTTATCAAGTTCCCATGGAAGTAGCCGCGGATCGCCGCCTGACCTTGGCGCTGCGTTGGATTTTAGGCGCGGCGACCGAGCGCGGCGGGAAATCCTTTGCTGACAAACTCGCTTCCGAATTAATTGACGCCTCCAACGAAACCGGT
>JAKAMM010000428.1 GCA_021812905.1 Chloroflexota bacterium
TTGATGATGTTAACAATGGCAAAATGGATGGGTTTGTCTATAGCCAACAGCTTGCCGTTCAATCGTATTGTGTCGATATCAACGATCCCAATTGCGTTCTTGCCAGCAAGAAGCCGGATGTGATGGGATACCACGATGCTCGTGAACTCCCCAATTACTGGGCATACGCCAAGCACTTTGTTCTCCAGGACCATATGTTTGCACCCACGGTTTCCTGGAGTCTGCCTGCTCATCTCTTCATGGTCTCGGAATGGTCGGCGATTTGCACCAGTCTTGATCCCATGAGCTGCCAAAACGATAACGATAAACCCGAGAGCATCATCCTTGGTGTGCCTCCATATAAACGTCCGAACTATGCCTGGACCGATCTAACCTATTTGCTTTATAAAAATAATGTATCCTGGGCGTATTATGTGGGTGAGGGGACCGAGCCTGATTGTCAGGATGACGGGATGTTCTGTGTGCCTGTAAAGCAGGAGGCTCGTACGCCGGGTATTTGGAATCCTCTCCCATACTTCGCTTCTGTTCGCGATAATAATCAATTGGGGAATATTCAGAAGATTAGCAACTTCTATACTGCTGCACAGAACGGCACTTTGCCAAGTGTGGTCTGGATCGTACCTTATAACCGAGTCAGCGACCATCCGCCCTCATCGATTGCAGACGGTCAGGCTTATGTGACCGGCCTAATCAATGCCCTTATGCAGGGACCCGAATGGTCCAGCACCGCCATCTTTTTAACATGGGACGATTGGGGAGGTTTCTACGATCATGTTGTCCCTCCAACAGTGGATGAGAACGGGTATGGTCTTCGTGTGCCGGCCCTTGTCATCAGCCCTTATGCAAAGAAGGGTTATATTGACCATCAGGTTCTAAGCTTTGACGCGTATGTCAAATTTATTGAGGATGACTTTTTAAGCGGTCAGCGCCTGGACCCGGCAACGGATGGGCGGCCCGATCCGCGTCCCACAGTGCGCGAGAATGTTCCCATACTTGGCGACCTGCGGCAGGATTTTGATTTCAATCAGACACCGCGTCCGCCTTTGATATTAAGCGAGAATCCGAGTCCCAGCCCAGCAAGGGCGTTTTATCTATATGTTAGAGGTATTATCAAAAATATTTTGGCATACTTTAAAAAGTAACCAAGCTAAATGATGAAAAGTGGTGTTTGAAGATTCGATCATGCAAAAAGAGACAAGGCTATTCAGATGGCCTTGTCTCTTTTTAGTCGTCTGTTTTTTTATGCCGATGCGGCATAGATTTGATCGAGCATGGTTAAAAATTCTCCGCTCGGTCTTTCGCGCAGGATTTGCTTGCGAGCTTCGCGGTCGAGCGTTTTCAATAATAAATATTGCACCGCATACTTGCGGAAGAGTCGCTGACCATCTTCCGGTCCGTAAAACTTGATGCTGCGTTCGAGATGCTTTCGCACCGTTTGGCGGACCAGTTCCGGCGTGACCTGATCCCGGTCGAGGCGCGAAAAGATCCACGGGTTGGCGATGGCGGCGCGGCCGATCATGACCGCATCCACGCCGGTATGTTTCTTCATCCGTTCAATATCCCGGACCGTTTTGACGTCTCCGCTTCCGATGACCGGGATTTTGACTGCAGCTTTGACCTCAGCAATCGCGTCCCAATCTGCCATGCCGCTGTAGCTTTGTTCTTTGGTGCGTCCATGGATGGCGATCAACGAGCCGCCGTTTTCTTCAATGATGTGGGCGATGAGTTTATACGAGCGATAATTTTCCCAGCCGAGGCGGATCTTTCCAGTAACCGGAACTTTCAGGGCGGATGTCAATTTCTTGAACGTACGCGCGATCTTCAACGGCGTGCGCATCATGCCGACGCCTGCGCCGCGGCTCGACACAGTCTTTGCCGGACAGCCCATGTTGATGTCGATGATATCCGGGCCAAGTGGTTCGATCTTTAGAGCAGCTTTCAGGATCGTGTCTGGATCGTCGCCGTAAATTTGGAACGTGACCGGACGCTCGATCTCTTCATAATGCAGTTTCGCCACCGGACGTTTGGAACGGCTGAGAATTTTTTCCACCTGCACGAACTCGGTGTAGCTCATGGCCGAACCCAGCTCGCGGCACAGCGACCGGAATGGCCAGTCGGAATAGCCGTCCATCGGTGCGAGGATCGCGTCGCCGTAGATGGGAACGTCGCGGATGGAAAAAGTTGGGATTTTGAGTTCGAAATTACCAGTCATCATCATCGCTTGTATCAATATAAAATGCTGACTGCTCACCAATTTTTTTGGTCCGCTTTTTAGGACTGATTAACTCTTTGATTTTTGCTGGATCTTGGGCATTATTTTGAATGAAATCAAGCAAGTCTTCCAAATCATCGAAACTTTTGTGAATCAAATTTCCTGTTTCAACTTCCAAAGTAATTTCAAATGCTCTGATTTGGGGGCTTTCAGGTAAAGGGCCAAGCAGATTATCCAATGCTCTCTGGATAAGAATTTTCCCATTGACTGTTTCATTGGTAGATTCCACATTTCTTTTAAAACCCAGCCATGATTTTGCGAGTTTATACAACTCTCCAGAGTCTCGAAATTTAATCAAAAAGGCATCAAAATCTTCAACGCGACTTTCCGGAAATCGATATCTTATTTGTTTTGCGTCTAATTCAAAAGATTTATTTCCTAAAGCTGTATCAAGA
>JAKAMM010000429.1 GCA_021812905.1 Chloroflexota bacterium
CATCCGCAGGAAGCGCGCTGACGGGGACGTTGTCGCCATCGAAGGCGATCATTTGTCCAAGCACGCTGCGGACAAATTCCGGCGCTTCATTCGCGACCGGCAGGCGGCGTGCCGTCTTCGAGCTGATCTCGGCTGGAACCTTGACCTCATGAAGATTCTCGAGAGTCCGGTCAACCGCTTCGAAATTCTTCTTGACGACGGCCTCGCCGCGTTTGCCATAAGTCTTTTCGATGGCATGTTTGATTTCAGCAATGGCCTGTTCGCGTGGAAGGACGCCGCTGATGGCGAAGAAAGCCGTCTGCATGATGGTGTTCATGCGTCCGCCCATGCCGGCTTTTTCGGCCACTTCGTAACCGTTGATCACATAGAACTTTAATTTTTTGTCGACGATATCCTTCTGGACTTCGCGCGGCAGTTTATCCCAAACATCATCGGGGCCATAGAGACTGTTGAGCAGGAATACGCCGCCCGGCTTGGCATATTTGAGCATGTCCACGCGTTCGAGGAATGAATATTGATGGCAGGCCACAAAATTTGCCTGGTCCGCGCCGATCAAATACGGAGCCAGGATCGGCTTGGGTCCGAAGCGCAGGTGCGAGAGAGTCACCGTGCCGGATTTTTTGGAGTCGTAATAGAAGTAGCCTTGAGCGTAATTCGCGGTCTCTTCGCCAATGATCTTGATCGAATTTTTATTAGCGCCGACCGTTCCATCCGAGCCGAGGCCGAAGAATACACAGCGCACTGTTTCGTCGGACTCAATCGAAAATGAAGGATCGAAGTCGAGGCTGGTGTGGCTAAGGTCATCGTTGATGCCGACCGTGAAATGATTTTTGGGTGCAGCCTTTTTCAATTCATCCAACGTGGCTTTCGCCATCGCGGGCGTGAATTCTTTGGACGACAAACCATAACGTCCGCCGATCACAGTCGGAAGGTTGGAAGGTTGGAAAGTCGCAGGTTTTCCATCAACCTTCAACTTGGAACCCTCAACCAAAGCGTTTACCACATCCAGATACAGCGGCTCGCCGCCCGCACCCGGTTCTTTTGTGCGGTCCAGCACTGCCATGGATTTCACAGACTTCGGCAATACTTTGACGAAATCTTCGAACGAGAACGGACGATACAAACGTACGCGTACCGCGCCGACTTTCTCGCCTTTTGCTGCCAGATAGTTAACCGTCTCTTCGGCTGTCTCGCCGCCAGAACCCATAATGACGACCACGCGCTCGGCTTTGGGATGGCCAATATAATCAAAAGTGTGGTATTGGCGGCCGGTGATTTTGGCGAATTTGTCCATCGTCTCCTGAACAATGGCTGGCGTGGCTGCGTAAAACGGGTTGACCGTTTCACGCGCCTGGAAGTACACATCCGGATTCTGCGCGGTGCCGCGGATCATGGGTCGTTCCGGAGACAGGCCGCGTTCCCGGTGAGCGCGTACCAGATCTTCGTCCAGAAGGGTGCGCAGGTCTTCATCTTCAAGCCGCACGATCTTGGTCACCTCGTGCGAGGTGCGGAAACCGTCGAAGAAATGTACGAAGGGGATGCGTGATTTTAGAGTTGCGGCCTGTGCGATGGCGGCAAAGTCATGCGCTTCCTGCACTGAACCGGATGAGAATAGAGCAAAACCCGTCTGGCGGACGGCCATCACATCCTGGTGATCGCCGTAAATGGAAAGTCCCTGTGCGGCCAGCGAACGTGCTGCAACATGGAAGACTGTGCTGGTGAGTTCGCCCGCGATCTTGTACATGTTTGGGATCATCAACAGCAGGCCCTGCGAAGCGGTGAAGGTGGTAGTCAATGCGCCGGTTTGCAGCGCGCCGTGAACGGCCCCCGCCGCGCCGCCCTCGGATTGCATTTCGATGACGGTCGGGACTGTTCCCCAAAGATTTTTCCTGCCCTTGGCCGACCATTCGTCGGAGAACTCGCCCATGCCGGAAGACGGAGTGATGGGGTAAATGGCGATCACTTCGCTTAAGCGGTGAGCGACCGAGGCCGTGGCTTCGTTGCCGTCAATTGTAATTACCGTGCGTTTCATAAACTAACTCCTTTGGAAACGGGCCAATTGCCCGAGAATGACAATCTTTCAATGTCTAAGTGTATCTCCCATAACCTGATGATGTTAGTTATTAATGACCTGAATCCCCCTGCGAGTTGTCATATTTCGGACAAGAATAGGCAGAATATTATCCGGCGCTGGATTAATGATCACCGTACCTGTCGTCACAAGAACGATGTTATATGCCTGATAAAAGGCGCAGAGTTGGAATCAACGCTCACGTCTCCACTAATCACATATGTTCCCGATGAGGTAATGGAACTTAGACTATTAATTGTTTTTGGCTGTTTGTGTGCTTTTATGTATTCAAGATATGTCGTCGGCGTCAATGCGTAGGGTTTCGGCGTATAAACGGCTTTGTATTCGGGGCTGCCGGTTTTGATCGTCTGGGCGACGATCGCCACCGACCCGGTTGGGGTAAAGGTATTGTCGGGGGCCGGATTGACCGTCACCGTTCCCGTGGCGACCAAAACGATATTGTATCCGGGGCTGTGATTAAACGGGGCTGAATTTGAATCGATGGTCAGGTCGCCGGTATAGGTATAGATTCCCGATCCGGTTACTTTGCTTAAGTTCGGATTGGTGATGGTCGTATTTTGTTTTC
>JAKAMM010000430.1 GCA_021812905.1 Chloroflexota bacterium
AACCGCCGCTGGTGGAACGCGCCCGATAGACCAATCCGTATCCCACACCCGCCACAACTGCGCCATAAAGTGAGTTGAGAAAAATATCATCGGTGATGCCGCTGGCAGGAAGCAAATGGAAGCGCGGAATCAAGTCAACGACCAGGGAATAGACAATGACCGAGAACGCACTGCGAAGCGCAAAACGCCGTCCACCGAGGTAACGCCAGCCGATGACGAAGAGCGGGAGGTTTCCGACAAGGACCATGACGCCAATCGGCCAGCCGGTAAAGTGGTTGAGCAGTTGTGCGATTCCACTCACGCCTCCGCTGGCCAGATTTGCCGGGACGAGGAAGAGTCGCAACGCAATCGCTTCGATCACCGAACCGACAAGGATCAAAACATAATCACGAAAAGTGGGCCAGTAATGTTTAAGAGAGTTCATATTTATTAACCACGAAGCCCGCCAAGAGCGCAACGTTTTTTTCTTTTTCTCTTAGCGTTCTTCGTGTCCTTTGCGGTTCGTTCTTGATTTCTCCGGTGCTGTCTCTGATGATAAAAGAAATTTGTCAATCCAGCAAATTTATCCCGGCCAATTTTTCGATCACAGCCACCACCGCTGAATTATCCAACTCGCCCATGCCCATCGCGATCATTTGTTCAAAGAGTTTTGTGTTCTCCGCCGCAGACGAAAGCGGGATGTCGAATTCACGTGCCGTATCCAGCACGATCTTCATATCCTTCAACTGCATGTGCGCCTTGAAACCTGGATTGCGATTGCCCGCAAACAAACGCGGCGGTTTGACATCCAGAGCCCAGCATTGCGCCGCGCCGCCTTTGATCGCGTCCACAACTTTGCGCGGATCAACTCCGGCCTTGCGCGAGAAGATCAACAACTCGCCCATCGCCACCATCTGCGCCGCGACCATAATCTGATTGGCGGCCTTCGCCACTTGTCCCGCGCCCGCATCGCCGACATGCGTGACCGCCTTGCCCATCGCCAGAAAAACCGGCATGACCTTTTCCAAGGCGGACACGTCGCCGCCGACCATGATGGTCAGTGTGCCATTCTTCGCACCGATGTCCCCGCCCGAAACGGGCGCGTCCAGCGACAGCACACCTCTGGCTGATAGTTTTTCCGCGATCATGCGTGCCGAGGCCGGTTTTATGGTGGAATTGTCAACGAAGATCAATCCGGGATGTGAGCCTTCGATGATGCCTTTTTTCCCCAACGCCACCAATTCAACATCCGCAGAATCTGGCAGGTTGGTAAAAACCACATCGACCTGCGCGGCCACTACCGCCGGGGATGAAGCGGCTATAGCGCCTTCCGCGACGAGTTCATCCACCGCCGCGCGCGAACGATTATGCACAACGACCGAAAATCCGGCTTTGAGAATATTGCGGGCAATCGACTTACCCATCAATCCGAGACCAATATAACCGACTTTGAGCGAAGTAGTAGACATGAGAAAATCTCCTCTGGAAAAGTTGGAGGGATTATAACCTGCTCCACTTTTGCTTGGCGGCAGTGATGCAAAACAAAGAGCCGGCCTCCATAACGGAGGCCGGTTCAAGCCTGCACTGCCTGCGCCAGTGCCACAGGCACAGCTGAGCTCGTCGAAGTGTCGAAGAAAGAAGCGGTTACTTGATCTCGTACACCATGTTGACAGTCACCGTGATGGTCAACTGTCCGGCGCTGACGGGTACGGACGCAGCAGCCACGTTCACGCCACCACCGCCTTTGCCATATGCATCCGCCATCGGCGTGGGAATGCTGTTGTAAAAGCTGACCGTTTGCAGGTCGCCGAGCGTAACACCCGAAGCAGAAGCCAACTCCTCGGCCTGGGTGCGGGCATCCTTCACAGCCGCATCGCGCGCCTGCTTGACAGCGGCAGACTTATCGGCCACGTCGAACTGAATGCTATTGATGCTGTTGGCGCCCGCCTTGACACTGGCATCCAACAGATCGCCGAGTGTATCGAGCTTACGAACTGTGACATAGACAGTGTTATCCACCAGGTAGGTCGTGCCGAGTTTCGTTCCGGTCTGCGGATCGGTCTGCGTGCTGGCATAAATGCTGAAGTTCGTGGTCTGAATATCCTTGGCATCCACACCCATATTCTTAATGGCATCCACCACCTGCTGAGTCTGCGTCGTATTGGACGAAACTGCTTCCGTGGCTGTGGGCAATTCCGTATGCACGCCGATATTGATGTAGGCAATATCGGGCTTCAACATGACCATACCGGTGCCATTGACGTTCATCGTGCGCTGAGGCGGTACTGGGTTGGCAACAATCGTAGCCGGGCCGCAGGCGCTCGATGCGACTGCAGCAAGTAAAATAACGGAAACGAACAGGCTCTTGATTCTCATTTTCTCTCCTTTTGAAGTATCGCACACAAGACGCAAGGCGCTTAAAAAAGTTCCTGGCCGACGACTTGTATTTTATCCAGTTTGCCTGTAAAATCTTTGTACATTTGTTCTATTTCAAAGAGATAATATGCCAATTGATTATCAGCAGATATACACACGTATTAAAGAAATTGGACAGGGAGCGAAAGAAAGACGAAAGAAGAAAGAGAAGGCACAAGCCTTCGCTCGCAGCCTGCTTAATACCTACGCGTCTGAATTTGATTTGCTTCGCTCGAAAGTGGATTCCGCCAAAGCCGCTGAC
>JAKAMM010000431.1 GCA_021812905.1 Chloroflexota bacterium
CGTCCGGTTTGGGGAGAGGGGTAGGGAAAACCTCACAGAGCAATCTGTGCACGGCGTCCCTGCCCCTACTCCACGCGACCCGACTCCCAGCCCGGACGATGTGGCCGTAACATGCGCCTTCGTCCAGGCCGGGAAACTGGTGGATGTGGATGTGTTGGATCATCTCATTATCGGGCGAGGCCGCTTTACGTCCATGAAAGAGCGGGGATTGGGATTCGCTTAAATATCCAAATCCCCGGAAGTATAATTCCGGCATTATCGCTGTGCGCCAAAGGAGAGTTCCATGTACGATAGAAAGAAGCTGGATGAATTAAAAGATTCACTGGAACAGTGGGAAGAAACCGGTTTGCAAAAAACTCTGGCGTCCATGCCGGAGCGGCACGCTTCGCAGAAATTCATCACGACATCTTCCGAACCGATCAATCGACTCTACACCCCGCTCGATATTTCTGATCTTGATTACGCCTCTTCACTTGGATTTCCGGGCAAGTATCCGTTTACGCGCGGAGTCCACCCGACGCTTCATCGCGGAAAATTATGGACGATGCGCATGTTCGCCGGATTTGGCACAGCCGAAGAAACCAACGCACGCTTCAAATATTTGTTGGAACAGGGCCAGACCGGACTCTCGATTGCCTTCGATCTCGCCACATTGATGGGCTACGACACCGACCAGCCCGAAGCGCTCGGCGAATTCGGCAAATGCGGCGTGGCGGTTTCTTCGCTCAAAGATATGGAAATTCTGCTGGGTGGCATTCCGCTCGATAAAGTTTCGACCAGCATGACCATCAACTCACCGGCCGCCATCATCTGGGCCATGTACATCGCCGCCGCCGAAAAACAAGGCGTGCGTTCCGACCAGTTGCGCGGAACAACCCAGAACGATATTCTCAAAGAGTTCATCGCGCAAAAGGAATACATCTTCCCGCCCGAACCTTCCATGCGCCTCGTGGTGGACACAATGGAATTCGGCGCGCAAAAAGTCCCGCAATGGAATTCGATCTCGATCAGCGGATATCACATTCGCGAGGCCGGTTCGACTGCCGCGCAGGAATTGGCCTTCACGCTTTCTGATGGACTCGAGTATGTGCGCTGGGGAATCGCACGCGGCATGGACGTGGATGATTTTGCGCCGCGCCTTTCATTCTTCTTCAATGCACATAACGATTTCTTTGAAGAGATCGCCAAATATCGTGCCGCGCGCCGAATTTGGGCACGTGAGATGAAGGAAACATTCAAGGCAAAGAGTCCGCGCTCATGGTTGCTGCGTTTCCACACGCAGACGGCGGGGGTCAGCCTGACCGCGCAACAGCCGGAGAACAATGTTGTGCGCGTGGCGATACAGGCGCTGGCCGCCGTCCTCGGTGGGACGCAAAGCCTGCACACCAATTCCCTCGACGAAGCTCTGGCTTTGCCATCTGAAAGCGCGGTGACGATTGCCTTGCGCACGCAACAGATCATCGCCGAAGAATCAGGCGTGACGAATACCATCGATCCGCTCGGCGGCAGTTTCTTCGTTGAGGCGCAGACCGACCGAATCGAAAAGCAGGCTTACGATTATTTCCGCCGCATCGCGGACTTGGGCGGCGTGATTCCCGCCATCGAAAAGGGATTCTTCCAATCTGAAATCTCTGATGCGGCCTACCGCTATCAGCGCGAGATCGACGCGGGCGAACGCAGGATCGTCGGCGTCAACGCGTATGCCGAGAAAAAACCGCTCAGCATCCCAATCCTTGAAATGGACCCGAAAGGCTATGAGCGCCAGGTTGCGCGCCTAGCTGAAGTCCGCAAGACGCGTGATGCAGGCCGCGTTGGGCAGACGCTGGACAAGCTTCGCATCGCCTGTCAGGGCACAAAGAATACGATGCCGTATCTAATGGACTGTGTTCACGCGTACGCGACATTGGGAGAAATTATTCAGGTGATGAAGGAAGTCTTTGGAACGTACGAGGAACCGAACTGGATATAAAAATAAAAAAGTGTCAGGTGTCACGTGTCAAGTATAATCAAATCATGGCTGTTGCCGCACAAACTGTCTTAACGAGTTTCGACCCTTTGCTCGAACAATTGACCGCGTTGTGTCGGATGCGTTATCGCGAACGATTGATCTCGCTGGCAGTGTTCGGCTCGGTTGGACGCGGCACACCGAGCATTGATTCGGATATCGACTTCTTGGTGGTCGCACGCGATCTGCCTGTGGGTCGTTTGCGACGCGTGGCCGGGTTCCAACCTGTTGAAGCGGAAATGACTTCTATTTTGACAAAATTATCTCGATCCGGCCTACATACTGAACTTTCCCCCGTTTTCAAAACGCCCGAGGAAATCCAAACCGGCAGTCCGCTTTTATTGAATATGGTGGAGGACGCCCTTATTCTTTATGACCGCGATGATTTTCTAAGGCAGGCCTTGCAGGACCTAAAATCCAGGCTGGAAAAACTCGGCGCGCGGCGTATCTGGCAAGGGAATGCATGGTATTGGGACTTGAAGCCCAATTATCATATTGGGGAAATCTTTCAGATATGAAAAACCTGTCCCTTGCGCAAAGTTATGTATCTTCTCAAAAAGAAGGGGGAAGTGGGGTGTTTTGGGCGGGCTTCGCCCGCCCAAAACACCCCACACCCCGCTTTATTGAAAAGATACAAAGT
>JAKAMM010000432.1 GCA_021812905.1 Chloroflexota bacterium
GACTCCGGCCCGATGCGGATCCAGGAGTCGATCTCGCCGGAGAGGAGGCGCGCGTCGAGCGCCGCGCGCTGGGCGGCCCGATCCGCGGCCGGCGGCACCAGCTCGACCGCGAACCGCGCGCTCTCCGTGGAGCCGAGAATCGTGTTGATGTGGTCAACCAATTTTTCGTTGCGATTATCAATGATGTCATGAGTGGGCATCTAAACACTCCCTGCTTTTTCCAATCGTTTCTTTACCAACTCTACCACAGCTTCATACACCGCGTCCCGCTCTCCACGAGTCAATTTGAGTGCGTCAAATATCACATCGTCCAATGCACGACGGTCTGGAGCATGAACTTCTTCAAAGATCGATCCCATTCTCCGTGCCGCGATTTTATCAAAAGCTTTTGAAAGCCTTTGTTTTTGTTCCTTGGTGAGTTGATTTGGATCAAGAACTAATATTACAACGAGACTTCGTATGACTACGAGACTTTGCGTTCAGTAGGCGGCGTACTAATTTTCGACCATTTGGCGATATACTCATGCGCGACATTCACCCGAAAAAGAGGTCGCCATGAAAAGAATCGTGCAACATCCATCAACCCAGGAACCGCCTGCCAGTGGTCGCCCGCCATCCTTGCGTTTGACGCAACGAGATGTCCAAACCAGTGCAGATGAGTTGATCGGCTTTCATCGTCTATTTCAATCCGTCTTTCAACGCCGCGAACAACGCGAATGGTCTTTGTTCTATCTGTGCGGGCAATTGGCAAACTTGCCGCGCAAGACGATGGAACGCATGGTCTTACATTTTCGTGGGGCAGACCTCACGGCGATTCGAGCTTTGCAACAATTCATCAGTCAAAGCACCTGGCTCTCCGCGAAACTGATTCTGCGCCAACAAGAATTAGTGGCAGATTGGTTGGGCGATCCGCAGGGTGTCGTCATTGTCGATGGCAGCGGATTTCCCAAACAAGGTCAGGATTCCGTCGGCGTTGCGCGGCAATACTGTGGTGCCGTCGGCAAAGTGACCAACTCACAAGAAGGCGTGTTTTTGGTCTACGTCAGTCAACACGGGAATGCCTTTCTGGACGCACGACTTTACCTGCATGAGAGTTGGTTTGCCGACGATGCACGGAAACGTTGGCAACGTTGCGGGATTCCCAACGATCTTGCTTTTCAAACCGAACCGGCCCTGGCATTCGAAATGCTTCGCTCATTGGTGGCTCGTCACGTCGTGCCGTTCCGCTGGGTCGTCGCGGATGCCCATTTTGGCGAGGTTCCAGCATTCTTGGACGATGTGTCTGACTTGGGCAAATGGTATCTGATTGAAGTCCCGTGTGACACACGGGCTTGGTTGCACACGCCGACGGTTGAACCACCAGGTCGTGGGATCATGGGACGACCACGCACGCATCCGCGCGTTTCGCGCCGTGCGCCACGTCCGCAAGAATTACGCGAGTTGGCGAAAACCCTGGCGCCTGCCGCGTGGACACGCCATCAGATTAAGGAAGGAAGCAAGGGACCGATTATCGCTGATTTCGCTTTCTTGCATGTGACAACCCTTCGCGCTGGATTACCCGGTCCGCGAGTGTGGGTCATCTTTCGTCGCCAAGTGTGTCCCGCACCCGATCTTAAATTCTATTTCAGCAATGCGCCCTCATCTTGCTCACGCGCCGAGTTGATTCGCGTCTGTGGGCTTCGGTGGCCTGTGGAAACGACCCTCGAAGAAGGTAAAGACGAACTGGGTATGGATCATTACGGAACTCGCGGCTGGGTTAGTTGGCATCATCATATCGCCCAAACTTTTATGGCGCATTTATTCTTGATGCGTTTGCGACTGGTGTTCAAAAAAAAGTCCTGCGTTGACGCTCGCCCAGGCTCGTCAATTGATCGCACGAGCACTTGCCGACGAGCAGGAAAAGTACCCCGACGTTCTGTCGGTGATTGCTTACCGCCAGCAACGAAATTATGCGGCGTATTGTTCTCATCGTCGTCGAACGCTCCAGCGAAACCGCTGACTTTTACTTGGGCGTCTACTGTCGCCGAAGTCTCGTAGTCATACGAAGTCTCGTTGTAATAATAGGTTTTACACCGCGTTCCCCGGACCAACCGATGCAATACAAGTCATTGTCGACATGGTCATTGCGCTGGTAATTCTGATGGGTGGATTGGTAGGACTTGCCGCTGTGGGCGATGCATCAGTGGAACAGGTTCGCGTTGCCCACACTATCGTGCTGGCGCTGATCCCGGCATTTATGATCGGCATCATTGGCATCGCGGTTGGCGCGTTCGCGTTCTGGATCCTCACACTAGGACACGGCTGGTCGTTTGGCACATTCCTCGTCACGGCGAGCGTAATTGTAGCAGGGCTTGTGTTCTTCCAGATACAAGCGCCGTCGCTGCAGCGCGGCGAAGACGCGCTCAAAGCGCGACTGACCGCGCTCCTCAAGAATCGTCCTCTTCCTCGTTGGCTCGATCGCTGGTCGCTTGTTGCGCTCGCGCGTGATCTCTCACCTACCGCGATTGGCGGCACAGCATTGCTGATGGCGATGCTCGAGCCGTTGATCCTGCAAATCACCTTCTCGTTGTTAATTCTCGTGCTATGCATGGGCGTGCTCGCCGTTGGCGCGGCGGTTGTACTTGGCGTCATTCTCTTGGCAGCTC
>JAKAMM010000433.1 GCA_021812905.1 Chloroflexota bacterium
GTAACATAAATTCCATTATCAAGCTGATGGGCATAAAGTGTATAAACTCCCCAGCCAACGTCAATGATGGTGACGTTTCCACGCGCATTGAGCTTGCCCGTGAAGACCACTTTGCCGGGTGCTGCGGCATAAATATCAAAGGGATGATCTGTGGAACAAACCCCATAGTCTACGCCGCCATGAAAGTAGTGATACATGTTCCCATTAAAGGGAAGGTCGCGTGGTGTGCCGAACCAATCCTTGATGCAAAAAGGTAATCCGACCGGTAAATTGAATTTGTCTTGCCAGTATTTGATCGGCGTGGCTTGTGAGACGATTGATGCAACTTGTTGATCCTCTGCCTCCATTATTGTAGGGTCTTCAGGAGGCACTGGGATTGCCACTTTAGGCTGATCTCCTGTGACGATTAATACCATTTGCTCGAAGGATTGCTTTGTGCCATCTGGCAATGTAGCATCCAATTCCAGCGGATAAACCCCCGGGTTGAGCAGAACGTATATGCCTTGCAATGCCGCCATGCGGCCATCGCCCAAAGGGAAAAAATGTAATGAATAAGCGCCCAGTGTTCCGCTGAGAGTTGCGCCGCTCGCAGGTTGAACAATAAGCTCGGCTGTGCCTCCTTGTTTCAAGGGCAGGGTGGTGATCTGGGCGCTAACGAAAGCGGATGGCAATCCACTGGCAGTTTGATTGGACGTCTGACCCTGATCATATAACACGTCGCCGGGCAAAGCATCCCAAGTGCCGTTTAGATCGTTTAGGCTGGTGAGCGTCCATGGATCGGTATTTTGCTTTACCGCCAATTCGAGCAGGGATTCGCCTGCCGCAGGTGTGAAGCGGTTGGTCAAATCCGTTGCATTGTCTTGTTTGGGAATGATCATACTTGTGCCTACGTAAAATTCGCTTGGACTGACAAGTCGGTTAAGTCTGCGAAGTAATTGAGGGGTGACTTGGGTACGACGGACTAGGCTGCGGAAGGAATCCCCAAAGTTCACAACTTCTGTATCAAGAATACCGGTTATGCCATCTAGGCCGGGTATCACAAGTTGTTGTCCAACATCCAGCAGATTGGCGTCGGCCATGTTGTTGGCGGCCAGCAGATCTGCTACCGTGACGTTGAAGCGTACCGCGATCGAGGAGAGTGTGTCTCCCGGCTGAACAATATAAACCGGGCCGGTTGCTTGCGCTGCAACTGGGCTTGCGGCGAACAGCAGGCTGATTGCCATCAGAAAAATGAAGAATCGTTTAAGCATCTTTGAATTCTACTTTATCGCCGATCTGGAAATCATTGAATCGGTTGGGATGGATCTCAAGTGTGTAGCGCGCGGCCCTGGCTGGAAAATAGGCCGGACGCCATGATCTGGCAATGACTTTGTCCACCACTTCGTTGTCGTTGTTGATCCAGAATACAGCCAGGTCGAACGGAACAAAAAACATGTGAATGGAAGAATCTGCGCGCGAGTCGCGTTTGATGACGAGCACAATGCCTTCGTCTGGATCAAGGCTTGTCTGGAACATCAAGCCGCGCAGGCGGCACACGAACGAATCGCAAAATTTGATGCGAGGCAGATGATCAATTGCCCGTTTTTGGTTTTGTATGAAAATAAAGAGAGACATCGTCTGATCGCAAGGATGCCTCTCCACTGGCGAGGACCGCCTTGTTGAGTGTGTTATGCGACTTTTTTCTGACCCAATACTTTTTCCACGCTGTTAAGCAAATCCTGTGGACTGAACGGTTTTGCAATGTAATCGTCCACTTTAGCGATGTGCAAGCCGAGAACTCTATCAATGCTCTGTGCTTTGGCGGTGACAACGATCACGGGAATGTTGCGCGTAGAATCTTCAGCTTTCATTTGCTGGTATACTTCCCAGCCGTCCATATCTGGCATCATCAGGTCCAGCAGAACAAGATCGGGCAATTGCTCGCGCACTTCTTTCAAACCTGCCATTCCGCCGGCCGCGCCTAAAACTTCGAAGCCGCGTCGCGCCAGGATGAGACGAATGAGATCGATCATCTCAAGATCGTCTTCGATGCACAGAATTCGTTTCATTGTTTTATTGTCCACAACATTACCTGTGGTTAGTTTACCATATTGCAGAGCGCAGGAAAAGATGAAGATTATTTCGTGGAATGTGAACGGCATCCGGGCCGCGTTGGGAAAAGGTGCTCTCGATTGGGCCTGGGCGCAATCGCCCGATGCTCTTTGTTTGCAGGAAGTCAAAGCCCGGCCTGAGCAGTTGACGAAGGAACAGCATCAGGCGCTGAGTCTGCCCTTTGCGTGGAACCCGGCTCAACGTCCCGGATACAGCGGCGTGGCGACTTTTTTCCGTGAACTGCCGGACGAAATCCAGATGGGATTCGGCGATCCGAAATTCGATGTCGAAGGCCGCCTCATCCGTACCCGTCACCGTGATCTCGTTTTATATAACATTTACTTCCCGAACGGCCAACGCGGCCACGATCGCGTGGACTATAAACTGGAATTCTACGCCTGCCTGTTCGAGATTTGCGACGCGGCCCATAAAGCCGGAGAGCAGATCATCATTACAGGCGATTTCAACACAGCTCACATGCCAATTGACTTGAAGAATCCAGAAGAAAATGAAAAGACTTCCGGGTTTCTGCCCGAAGAGCGCG
>JAKAMM010000434.1 GCA_021812905.1 Chloroflexota bacterium
TCAGGATTTGCCGATGCCTGCGCCGGTCTATGATGTCGGTTGCGGCGACGGGCATTTCGCTTCCTTGACCTTCGACCAGAAAATCGATGTGGGTCTTGACCCATGGCACAGGCCGATCCATGAGGCAAAAAAATTCGGCGCGTATAAATCCCTGATCGAAGCCGACGGCGCGCAGACGCCTTTCCCATCGAATCATTTTGCCAGTGGATTCAGCAACTCAGTGCTCGAACATATTCCGCATATTGATTCGGTTTTGGCTGAAACCGCACGTGTGTTGAAGCCGGGTGCGCCGTTCTATTTTTGTGTGCCGAACACACGCTATCTGAGCGAGCTTTCGATCTCGCGCCTGCTTGGAAAAAGTTACACCGAATGGTTTCGGAAAATTTCGCGCGTGGCGCACGCCGATGAACCGGAGATGTGGAAGAAACGGTTGGAGCGCGCTGGTTTCGCGCTCGAAAAATATTGGAGCTACTTTTCGCCCGCCGCGATGCGCGTGTTAGAATGGGGGCACTATTTTGGCGTCCCATCTGTGGTTGCGCGCGTGCTGACCGGACGCTGGATCATCGCCCGCACAAAATGGAATCTCGCGCTGACGGAGGCTTATGTAAAAAAATATGCCTCCCCCGAAGTGGTTGAAAATGGTACGTTCACGTTTTATATTGCGAGAAAGAAATAATACGTATTACGTAATACGTAAAATCCCATTATGTCCTTCGACGAAAAATATTTTAGCACACACACCTACGCCGCCGTCTCGTTTGCGAAATACAGCCAATACTGGTGGTCGAATCGATTCTTCGCCGCGCTGGCCCGCCGCTATGGACGACGCGCTTCGCGCCTGCTCGAGATCGGGCTTGGGCTTGGACACCTCGTCGGTCAGCTCGAGGATTCGTTTGAAACCTACGGCTTGGATTTAAATCATTGGGCGGTGGCCCAATCAAAGTCCGTGGTGAAGCGCACTTCATTGGAAACGGCCAGCGCACAGGATCTGCCTTACGCGGATGCGACCTTCGGCGTGGTCATCATCAAACATATCGTCGAACACTTGCCCAAGCCGGAACAGGCCATCCGCGAAATCGGCCGCATCCTCGAACCGAACGGAATCCTGATCCTCGCCACGCCGAATCTGGACGGCCTGCTTAAACCTTTAAAAGGCGATAGTTGGATCGGCTATCAAGACCCGACGCATATTTCGCTCAAACGTCCCAGCGAATGGTTGAGTTTTATCAAAGGCGCGGGCATGAAACCGCTCAAAGTTTTCGCCGACGGCTTTTGGAATGTCCCGTATATTCCGCTCGTTCCCGCTTCGATACAGAAATTGTTTTTTGGTTCACTTGGCGGTGTTCAAGCCATCACGGGATTCATCTTTTTGCCGATGCGCTGGGGGGAAAGTGTTCTGGTCATTGCGCGCAAAACAGCCGCAGATAGAAAATAAATAAAACGGATTGATTGATGCAAGAACCGTCTGTGCTTGACTTTGTAAAATCCATCTTCAAGGATTGGGATTCGTTCTCGAACTTTATCCGTTCACTAAGCGATGAACGCCGCCGCCAGGAAATGAATCGCGTGTTGGCCGAGGAAGCTCCTGAACCGGAACCTCAACCCGCACCCGCACCTGTTGCCTTCATCGTGGCCCGACGTTTTCCGTGGCGGTCTTTGTTTGCATTAGGATTGGCCGTGATTGCACAGTCCATGTTAGAGCCGCCAAGTGTGAACACTGGTTTGGCGATTGGTTTTTATATTCTGGCTTTGGCCATGCTGGTCTGGTCAGTGCTTGAATCTGAATGGACGCTCGCGCCACTCCAGCCTGATTATTCCTCCAGCGATCCGCAGACTGTGCGTATTTTTTCTTTGATACTCGGCGTTGTGTTGAGCATCGCGGCTTTTATTTCGCTTGGAGGAGATTTATTCACACTGCTTAATGTCACGTTATGGGTGCTGGCAATTATTTTTATCGTCGTCGCCTTCCGGGTTCCGCGAGCGCGAACAGTGAAGATGAAAATCTCCATCGATTGGAAATGGGTCGCGGTGTTGGCTATGGCCGCCGCGATCGTGACCTTCTTCCGTATTTATCACATTCAGCAAACGCCAGCAGAACCATTCAGCGATCACGCCGAAAAGGCACTTGATATTTACGATATTCTGCAAGGACAGACTCGCATCTTTTTCCCGCGCAATACCGGCCGCGAAGCCATCGGCATGTATTGGATCGTGGTCGTTATCGGACTTTTCAAAACAGGCATTTCGTTCCTGGCGATGAAGATCGCTACGATCTCAATGGGACTGTTCACCCTGCCGTATGTGTACCTGCTTGGCAAAGAGATCGGCGGAAAACGTGTTGGCCTGTTTGCTTTTTTCCTCGCAGGCATCGCATATTGGCCGAACGTTATTTCCCGCATCGGGCTGCGGTTCCCGCTCTATCCGTTATTTGTTGCGCCCATGCTGTTTTATCTGATGCGCGGCCTGCGCACACGCGACCGCAATCAATTTATTCTTTCAGGTATTTTTCTTGGCCTTGGCCTGAATGGTTACACTCCATATCGCATCGCGCCGTTCCTCGTGGC
The DNA here is from genome assembly GCA_021812905.1 of Chloroflexota bacterium. Next base: position 2,565 of record JAKAMM010000434.1, read on the forward strand.
GGCAGCCTTCATCCTTTATATTTTGCATGCACAGTCAAAAGGTGTTCGGCGTGACGCGCTGGCATGGTTCA
>JAKAMM010000435.1 GCA_021812905.1 Chloroflexota bacterium
TATTGACCGGAATCGCCGACCACAAAATGATCGGAAACACGCGGCATGTTCGGGTGGCGCAAATTCGCCAGGATCACTGCTTCCAAACGGAACTGGCGCGAGTATTCATCCGTTGTAAAAAGATTTTCCTTGAGGGCCACATCCACGCCGAGGTTTTCATCCACGGCGCGATAAACCGATCCCATGCCGCCCTGGCCCAGTATCTCAACAATGCGATAACGTTTATGTAAAAGTGTTCCGCGTTCGAGTGTCATCCGAATCCCATCATAAGTTTCTTACAGTAGCGATGGCGATTATATCAGATTGCCCATCCACGGGTTCGGCCTCATCATTTTGAAATGGAAGAACAACCCGGGCGCGCCGCCAGAGATCCAAAAGCCGACCAACGCGTAACGAAGATAGCGGAAAAAATAAGCGGAGAGCGAATCGCCGGACGGAAAAACCATCTTCAATCCCAGATACAAAATGAGCACACCCATCAACCCAATGACAAGAGCCAAAATCCGCTTCCCCGCCGGCCCCGAAACCTGATACCCGCCTCGACGGTTTATCCACGCCAAGCCCACAAATAAGCCGAAGAGCGTACCGGCCGATGTGAGAGTCGCATCCATCGAAACGGGAGCCGGCAACGACGCCCCGGCCCGAAGCGCATTCGTCATCCATTCCTGCGGAAAAACGTAATCGCGAAGTCCATAAAACGCGAGTCCGCCAAACAAGACGATCACCAGTGAAACCGTCAACGCTAAGAATATTTGTCGAATAAATGATTTTTGTTTTACCCAGATCGCGATACGATCCCACAATGCGATGAAGGGCCACAACGTCAACACGCCGAGAAGCCAACCGAGCAAAACATCGTGCGGAAAATGGACGGCCAAAAACGTGCGCGAGAAACCGATCAGAAAGATGATTGCGATCGCGACGATCCATGCCCAGGCCTTGCCGAAACGATTCGCGAGCGTGCCCCACACAACCGTTGCGCTTTGCGAGTGCCCCGATGGCATGCCGAAGGATGACTCCGCTGAAAGCGCTTTGACTTGCGTACTCAACCAATACGGGCGCGGGCCGCGCATTGCCATCTTAACAATATCATTCAAGCCTCCGGTGAAAAGCAGGATCACGCCAATGCGAATGCCAAGCGCAGAATCAACGCACCAGTATATAACTGGCAAAGCAAACAAGAAAAAATATTCGGAGCCGAGAAAGGAAAAGAAACGCATGGGCGCTTCAAGCCAGGAAATTTTTTGGATAAAAAGGATGAACTGAATGCCGCTATCAAACAGGAAAATCATGGCGCCTCCTTGAATTTACGATTGACGAGCAAGGTTCAATTATTGTACACTCAGACCATGCCAAAAACATCCTTCCGTGCCTGGGATTGGTTATCGGCTGCCCTGCTCTTCTTTATGATTCAAGTGGCCGCGGCACGCCTTGTCACCACTGACTGGACTGCGTATCTTTATTTTGCCGAGATATTGGCCGCCTTCGGAACCGTGCTCGGATTGGCGCTCGGCATCAGCCGGCTTCAAAGGCGCGCTGTTATCTGGCTGGCCATCGGCTATACACTCGTCATGCTTCCGTGGCAATGGATCAAAGCGATGGATCAGGAATTGTCCATCCTGGATCAACTGACCAGTGTGAACAAGATCCTGTTTGTCTCGTTCGTTCAATTCATCCAGCGCCAGCCGGTCAAGGATTCACTCTTCTTCGTTGCATTAGTTAGCCTGGGATTCTGGCTGCTCGGCCTGAGCGCGGGTTACTGGCTGACACGGCACAATAATTTGCCGGCCGCCATCCTCCCGGCCGGGATCACAACACTGCTCATCCAGGTTTATGACGATTATCAGACGTACAGTTCGTGGTGGCTGGCAGTCTACATCCTGCTGGCGCTGTTATTGTTAGGCCGCGACTATTACCGGCGCAATCGGACCGAATGGGCGCGCCGCCGCGTCCTCGTCAACGAAGATGCCTGGCCGAATATTTTCAGCGGCTTGTTTGCCACCGTTGCCAGCCTCGTCTTCATCGCCTGGATGATACCGACCTCGCTCTCGAGTTGGCAATCTGCATCAGTTAGATGGAACCAACTCACCAAGCCGCTGCGCGAGCGCTTATCGAACGCGGTCAGTTCCCTCGATTCACCCTACGCGAATGGCGGGACAAATTTTTATGGTGATGCGCTGGCACTCGGACGCGAGGCAGCGCTCGGTGATTCGCCGGTCTTTACGGTAAAAGTTTTATCCTCGCCGGAATTCTCAACCCGCTATTACTGGCGCGGACGCGTTTACGATGTCTACAGCAACGGACAATGGATCAGTTCCCCCGCCTCAACCCTGGACTTTGAGCCAAGCAGCAGCGACTTAAAAATTCCCAACACTGACAATCGCGCTCTGGCGTTCCTGCAATTCACGCTCCAACTTCCGAGCCAAAGTCTGTTGTACGCGCCCTCGCAACCGGTGTGGGTGGATAAACCCGGCACAGTCACGGCAACGCGTATCGACACACAAGTTGACGATATCATGGCATGGAACGCGAATCCGGCGATTGAAACGGGAACCAGCTACCAGGTGCGCGCAGAGATCGGTAATCCAAATGTCGAGCAGTTGCGCGCCGCCGGAATGGAATATCCTGATTGGG
>JAKAMM010000436.1 GCA_021812905.1 Chloroflexota bacterium
CGAGGTTCTTCACCAGATAATTCCGCGCCGATAGTCCCATCTGTTTAAGGCGCTGAGGATCATTTGCCAATCCGAGAATCGCCTGCGCGAGTTGTTCATCGTTTCCGGGACGAACAAAAACCCCGCCTCCCGATTCTTCGATGACGTTGCGAATCACTCCGTCAATGACCAGCACGGTGGCGCGTCCCGCTGCCATGTAATCAAAGACTTTATTCGGGTACGTTGTGCGAAACATTGGAATATCCTGAAGAATGGCGAGGCAAACATCCGAGGCGGCCAGAACATTCGGCATTTCTTTTTTAGGACACACACCGGCAAAAACAACATTCGATAGTTTCTTGTGTTCAGCTTCGGTCTGCAGTTTAGTCCGTTCTTTACCGTCGCCGAACAAAACGAAACGGATCTTTTCTTCGCCGCATAATCGTTCCGCGGCGCGCAGGATTGTATAAATGTCGTTGGCCTGTCCAAGCGCCCCGGCGTAGAGCACGACAAATTTATTCTGCAAGCCAAATCTTTCGCGGACGTGTGAACCGTCCGCATCCGGCGTGAACATGTTCACGTCTGTGCCGTACGGGATGTAGGTGACTTTTTCCTTGCGGACTCCCTTGCCATAAAGATAATCAACGTAGGCAGGCGAGTTGACGAGAATATGCGCGGCACGCGCATACAAAAACGATTCCAGCCAGCGCGCCAGAAAAATCAAAATGGGATTTTTCAGCACGCCCATGCTGATGCCGAACTCCGGCCATAGGTCACGCACTTCGAGCAGGAAAGGTTTGCGGCGCAGGAAAGCCACGAACCAGGCGGACAAAGCCTGGAAGATGGGCGGCGTGGTGCCCATGATCAAGTCAGCATCTTTTACCTGTAACGATGTCCAGACGGAACTGAACATAAAACTGATAAAGGAAATGATGCGCCAGAAATAATTGCGATGTAAAGCCGGAAAAATATATGACCGGATGACATGCACGCCATCCAGGTTTTGCTCCACGCTCAAACCGCGATGTTCCACCGTGTGCCGGCCGGTCTGGTAATTCATGTCGCTGGCCACGATCACCAATTCGTGTCCATGCTGCTGGAGATATTGTCCCATTTCAAAGTGACGGGTATGTCCCGGCTCATCGGGAGAGACAAAGGCCTGGTTGAGGAGCAGAATCTTCATAGGGTGTATCCCCGATTATAAACGGGGAGCCAGCCCAAAGTCGGAGGGAAGAAGCGAATACATGACCGCGTCGCGGACCTCGTTGCGACTTACCACCCGGTTAAGCAGAATTCCCTCGCGATGCGCGCCGATCTTATCCGCCACGCGTTGGCTGGCGGCGTTTCCAGTTGAGATAACTATCTCGGCGCGGATCAGACCGACCCGTTCAAATGCGAAGCGGGCTGCCAGCCGCGCGGCGCGTCCGGCGAAGCCATGTCCGCGTTGCGTGGTGCGGACCCAGTAGCCGAGGTTGCAGAAATGATAATAAGGGTGAATGTGGCTGAGATTACAACCGCCAAGAAAAATATGGCGGTGCGCATCGGTGATGGCAAAGCCGTAGTAAGAGCCATCCGCCCAGTAGGCCTGCGCAACGGTGATCCAATCGCGTGTTTCCTTGCGCTCATAATGATCGTGCGCCCACGACATCCAAGGCTTGAGATCCGCAAGCGATTCGCACACGGCTTCGTACATGGAAGATACATCGTCGGCGCGAAGCGGGCGCACAGTGACAACGCCATCAGTTAATTGTGGAGACGACAGCATAGGTCAGCCGGAATGGGATGATGTCTGGAAGGCAAAAGATTAAGTCGAAATATACTCCCGCAAATTATGTTCGACAGCATACGCTGCAGCTTCGGCGCGGTTATTTACGCCCAGTTTCGAGAGAATGCTCGAGACATAGTTGCGGACCGTGCCTTCGCCGAGGAAAAGATTTTTCGCGATCTCACGATTGGTCTTGCCTTCCGAGACCAGGAGAAGGACGTGCTTTTCCTGCTGGCTAAGATGGACAAAAGCTGACGCTTCCTCTTCCTTGACCGCGCGGCGGACCTCCTGAAAAACACGCTGGGTCACGGCCGGATCCAAAAGCGCTTCGCCGCGGCTGACGGCTTCCAGCGCTTTGATGAGATCGTCGCTTCCGATCTGTTTCAGGATATAGCCTGAAGCTCCGGCGCGAATGGCCGAGAAGAGCATTTCATCTTCGGCGTACGAAGTCAGCATGATGACTTTTGTGCCGGGAAATTTGTTGACGATTTCTTCGCAAGCCTCGATGCCCGAAGTGCCAGGCAACCGAATATCCATCACGACGACTTCGGGCTTAAGCAACGCAGTCTGCTCAATGGCTTCACGCGCCGAGCCCGCCTCTCCCACGACGTCAAACTGGGGATGGCGTTCGAGCAGCGACTTCAGACCCAAGCGAACTACTTCGTGGTCGTCTACCAATAGAATTCTTTGTTTTGCCATGGAGAATTTTTTCCTCCGAATTATCCGCAAAGAGTATAGCCGAGAGAGAATGGTATGGCAAGGGGCGTTAAATATATAGGCAGAGTATCTAAAAAGGGATAGGCAGCCCCTCCTCAAAAAGGGGAAGGTTTAATACAATAGGGGCATGCACCACGGACAAATCAGCTTCAAAGCATATGGCATGGAGCAG
>JAKAMM010000437.1 GCA_021812905.1 Chloroflexota bacterium
CTCTCCGCCATTCGCCATTCGATCAACCGCTTCTTCAAAGATGGCCCGCACTATATCATCTTCGATACTGCACCCAGTGTGGGCGGCATCCAGGAACGTGCAGTCTGGGCTTCGGATCTTGTGATCGTCCCCACTGCCACCGAATTCCTATCCGCAGATGGCGTTGGCAAGGTGCTGCTCATGATGAGCATCCTGCAGGAAAAGAAGAACTGGCGCGGCAATCTGTTGGGAATTCTGCCGACCTTTTACGATGAACAAACTCGCGAGAGCAAGGCGACCATTGACGACCTGCGTGAGCGTTTCGACGCCAGTGTTTTAGCGCCCATCCATCGCGCGACTCTGTTGCGAGAATGTGCGGCACAGGGCCAAACGATCTTTGAAACCGATCCTTTATGCCGCGCTGCCAAGGAATACCAGGCTCTGACCCAACTGGTGATGAAGTACTAGGAGACCGCCATGTCCAAAAGACGTAATCCCTTTGAAACTTCCGAACCTGCTCCAACAGTGACCACTCCACCCAGCATCTATGACTCGCTGCGCGTGGCCGCACCTCGCAAGCGCAACCGTCAATGGGAAAAACATAATCAAAGTTACAAGGCGGTCTATCGCGGGGTAGACCCGAAACTTGCATTGCAGGTCAAGTCCATTGCCGGCGATCTGTTCGTACCAGAAGGGGAGGTCGCGCGTGCTGTGATCGAATATGCAATACGCGGTTACGAGCAGGGCGATCTCAACCTTGATCCGCGACCCAATCCATACAGGATGCGAATGACTCTATTTTCGATTTCTGATTCAACGCGTTCATATGACGGACCTGTGAAACCTGCCAAACGCAAACAAACAGAAGCACTATGGCGCGTGATCACAACCTGGCGCGGATTTCCTCCCGAGCTCAAAAGGGACCTTTCGGCCCTGGCTTCCGATGATGGATTGAACGTACCCGTTGGAGAATTGATCACGGCCCTGCTGCGTTTTGGTCTGAAGGCTTATGACAATGGTTTGTTGACTCTCAAGCCGGTTCAAAAAAGGACAACCTTCACATTGGCGCAGGAGGGCATAAAATGAGTTTCCCCAAAAAACAAATCAATGAATTGAAAAAAGAAATCAACGCAGGCGGCACAGACAACGTGCCGCCTGCGCTTTGTCCACCTCCCGCCCACGTCTCCGCCTGCGCTCCCGCCTACGCTGAACTCACACGAAGGGCCGTAACGAATGAAACGAAGGGCATGGGCATTGTGAGACACCCTGGTGAAAATCGCCCAATTTTATTTATGGAGTGGACAGCATGAATCCTCAACAAGCCTGGCAATCTGTACTGGGTCAACTCCAGATGGAAATGCCACGCGCCTCATTCGATACTTGGGTTCGCGACACTGAAGCATTGTCACTTGACAATGGTGTCATGACGATTGCAACGCGCAACGCGTATGCGCGTGACTGGCTGGAGTCACGCCTGGCAAGCACTGTTCAAAGACTATTGATCGGTATTTTGAATCAAACCGTGACCGTTCAATTTGTAATTGGAGATTCTCCCAACGAAGAAACAGAAGTCGAAGAACAAAATGACGAGCAGGAACTCACGATTGAACCGGTGCAATGGCTGGACTACGACAGGATCGTTCAGCCACATAAACAGGTTGTCGTGAAAGGCTACCTGCGCCGCCTGGGGATGGAGATCGGTCCAAAAGCGATTTGGTTGTATATCGGATTTCATCAGGCGGCCTGGATGGCGCAGAGCCAAAATTCAGAATCAGGCAAAGCGTTGTACAGCCGGGCGATCCTGCGTTTCAGCGCCTTGAGCAACGGGGCCTTCTGGCGATTGCTCAAGCACAAAACAATTCAAGGAGATCTTGCCGGCCTGGTGCAGCGCGTTGACGATCCTGATGTTCGCCGCTTTCGTCGAGGCCGGGATGGCCGACCGCATCGCGCTCCGATTCGTTATCAAGTTTTTATGACTCCAAGATTGACCCGCGCAGACGCGGCAGCGGTGTATTCCAGATTGAAAAGTTTGCTGGATCAGGGCAGGCCTGTTTTGAACGCCTTGCAGGAGTTGCTGGCTGTAGAGGATGTCATGGAATTGCTCACGCCCATCGAGTTGGCGAAAACAAATAACCACTTTAATACGGTCATGGATATGGCGCGCCTGGAGTCGGGTGAATCACTACACCCTGATGCGGATCATCTGGCACAGGAGTTGCATCGCAGGATTGTGGGTACGCTGGGTGACATTCACATCACTCATTATTTCATTACGGAAACAATCAAACGATACAACCTCACGCCCGCGCAAGCCTGGCTGGTGACGGTCTCGCGCGACATGGCTTACCTGAACTCGTACACCGGTGAACGGCGCGAAATCGTAACCTTCAAGGATGGCTATCAGGAGATGGCAGAGTTGATCGGGTCCACACGCTACAAAACCGTGCAAGCCTGGTTCAAACTGCACTGGACTTCACAGCAGCGTGGCGGCGACATGACAAGATTTCTGGTCGAGCTGGAAACATCCGAATCAAACACCTACCCTGACCTGCGTGTGGATAGCATGCCGCGCACATATCGCGTACTTTTGGATGAACCGCTGGACGCAAATGGGAGTAATAAGGCAGACGCGAATGGGAGTATTAGGCTGGA
>JAKAMM010000438.1 GCA_021812905.1 Chloroflexota bacterium
ATGCGGTGCGTTTGCCGGACTGGCCGGTGCCATCCAGGTGATGGCAGTTTATCATCGTCTGTTGCCCAATATCTCGAACGGATACGGATTCCTGGGTCTGCTGGTTGCGATGCTGATCAATTATCAGGCGATCTGGGTGATCCCGATAGCGTTTTTCTTCGCGGCGTTGAATGTTGGCAGTGTCCAATTGCAGATCGTTTATAAAATGGACTCATCCTTTGCGGGCGTGCTGCAGGATTTGCTTGTGTTGTTGGTGCTGCTCGGTCAGGGCGTGCGCGAACGCTTAATGAAGAAGGCCTAGGTTATTATGCAGACAAATATCTTAATTGGTTTGGCTGGAGTCTTAGCGGCTGCCGCGCCAGTTCTGTTTGCGGTGATCGGCGAGACGATCACCGAACGCGCTGGCATCATCAACCTTTCTCTGAATGGGACGATCCTGCTCTCAGCAATGGGCGGCTTTGCCGCTGCATACGTGACTGGAAGTCTGCCGCTGGGTTTTCTGGCTGGAATGCTGATTGGCGCGTTGGTGGCATTTATCGTTGCATTTGGCAGTATCACGCTGCGTCAGTCACAGGTGGCCGTTGGGTTTGTGTTGGCGCTGGCTGGCCGCGATCTTGCGTACTTCCTCGGTGTACCGTATATGAATATTTCCGGTCCGACTCTGCCGACTTGGGCAATTCCGGTCTTGAAGGATATTCCCATTCTCGGTCCGGTATTTTTTAGATTGGATGTCATTACATATCTTAGTTACGTTGTCATCATTCTGGCTTGGGTGTGGATATTCCGCACACGCCAGGGTCTAATGTTGCAGGGCATCGGTGAACGACCCGCGGCGGCCTTTGTGCGCGGGGCGAATGTCAATCGGTTGCGATATGTTTATGCTGTCGTGGGAGGGGCGATAGCCGGACTTGCAGGACCGGCCTTTACGCTGAATGTCAAAGCCGGATGGATGGGAACGCAGACCGGCCTGGACGGCATTGGCTGGATCGCGCTTGCCATCACCATTTTCGGTGGATGGAATCCGCTGCGCGCGGCATTCGGCGCTTACCTGTTCTCATTGCTGCAGTGGCTCGGATTGGTGCTTCAACCCAGTCTGCCTGGTATTCCTTCCCAGGTTCTGCAGGTCGCGCCTTTCCCGTTGATGATCCTGACTCTGTTGCTGGTCAATATTGGTGACGCAGAGTGGGTGCAACGCTGGCTGGCGGCCATGCCGGAAGGAACCCGGCGGGTAGTGGCGAAAGCCTTGCGTGCCATGCGCGCCTCTCCGCCTGCTGCGCTGGGTGTGCCGTTTGAATCTGAATAACATTTCTGGTGGTCAGCGTGAGGATCGATAAGACTCCCATTGATATCAGGAGTTGATTGCAAGGAAGTTGTGGGAAAGGGAAGGTAGAAAGTGAGAAGTTGGAATTGAAAAAGGGACTCTCAAGCTTTCAAGCCTGAGAGTCCTTTTCAGGTCTGCTCCTATATCGGGTAAAATCAAGCAGAGAAAAGGGAAACCATGACTAACTTCACCGGCTATCGCTGTTCATTGTGCGGAACCGAATACCTGCCCGGACAGGTCAAGTACACCTGTCCGAAAGATGGTGGCAATCTGGATATCGAGCTTGATTACCCGGCCATCAAGAAGAAATTCCAGCCCGAAGATATCACCAGCCGCCGCGACTTTTCGCTCTGGCGTTACGAACCTCTCCTGCCAGTCAGTACGCCAAAAGGTGAAGCGACGCCTCTCCACATGGCAGGCTGGACTCCCGTGTTCAAGCTGCCGCGCCTTGCGGAAAAACTTGGATTGAAACATCTGTGGCTCAAGGATGAGTCGCGCAATCCGTCGGCTTCGTTCAAGGATCGCGCTTCAGCGATTGTCGTGGCGCGTGCGCAGGAGATCAAGGCCGAAATCGTTGTGACTGCCTCAACCGGTAACGCGGGCGCGGCGCTGGCGTGCATGTCCGCCGCGGTCGGGCAGCAGGCCATCATCTTCGCACCCAAGTCCGCGCCGCCTGCCAAAGTGGCGCAGCTGCTGATCTTCGGCGCGAAAGTCATTCTGGTGGATGGAACCTACGACGATGCCTTTGATCTGACCGTCAAAGCCGCGGACGAGTTTGGCTGGTACTGTCGCAACACAGGCCACAACCCCTTCACCGCCGAGGGGAAAAAGACCGCCGCTTTCGAAATCTGGGAGTGGTGGATTGACGCTCATCACGACTGGCATAAAAAAGACAGCCCGCTGGATAACCATTCTCCATTGACCATCTTTGTCTCAGTGGGGGATGGCAACATTATTTCGGGTATTCACAAGGGCTTCAAGGATTTGCTTGCGCTTGGCTGGATTTCCAACATGCCGCGCATTATGGGCGTGCAGGCCGAAGGTTCCGCGGCGATTGCCAATGCTTTCAATGCGGACACCGAAAAGATTACGCCGGTTTCCGCCGCGACTCTGGCAGACAGCATCTCTGTAGACTTGCCGCGCGATGGTTTACGCGCCGTGCGCGCCGCAAAGGAAACGGGTGGAACTTATATCACTGTCCCTGATGCGAAGATTCTCAAAGCGATTGCAGAACTTGGCAAAATGGGCGTCTTCGCCGAACCGGCCGGGGCGACCGCCTACGCTGGTTTGGTCTCGGCAACCGCCTCA
>JAKAMM010000439.1 GCA_021812905.1 Chloroflexota bacterium
CCCAGCGAATGTGACGATCCCAGTAAACGCCTTCGAAGTTGTGCTGGACGTAAAACAACCAGATGCCTGCCGAACCGCCGAAGACCAAGACCAGCAATTGAGCGATGACGTATTCCTTCCAGCCAACGGTCAGGACCACAGCGGTGATGATCACAGCCAATGCCAGGTCAGTCCACCAAACGCTGGCACGTTCACGTCTGCCCTTGGCAACCGGGATACGCTGGGCGAACAGGAACACACCCAGCGAACCGAATACCAGCAAGGCAATCGGGTTACGCATCACAGCATAGCCAAGCTTCTTCCACCAGGGCGCGGCCATATATTCCTTGACCGTCATGGTGTACACGTCACCGATGCCGCGCCGGTCGAGATCGCCGGACGTGGCATGATGGATGGCGTGGTCATGCTTCCATTGGTAATAAGGCGTAAAGGTCAGGATGCCGGTTATTGACCCAAGCGTATCGTTCGCTGTTTGCGATGAAAAGAACGAGCCGTGCCCACAGTCGTGAAAAATGATAAACGTCCGCACCATGAACCCAGCTGTGATAATTGATAACGGTAAAGTCAGCCAGGGCACAACGTCCACACTGCGCATGGTCAGATAAAATAGCGCCAGGTAAGGGATCAAAGTATTGACCGTCTGCCAAAGACTACGTCGCAGGTCAGGATGGTTATAGCGGGACACAATGTCCTGCCAGCGAAGTTTGTACATCTCCCCTGATTGTGTAATTTTAAAGTTCATGGTTTCTCCGATCTGGTGGCATTGTAATGCAAAAGCATGGGTAGCAGATTAGAAAAGCGCTAACAAATCTGCCAATTTGAGATCGGCCAATGAACTCAACATAAGGCTTTCGCCTTCAAACGTCAGCATGGATGTGATCGGATTTGGCACGGCCACGGCAAAGATTCCGGCAGACTTTGCGGCGCGGATGCCGTTGGGCGAATCTTCAAAGACCACCACCGCTTCTTTCGCGACTTTGAGCTGGTCGAGCGCCAATAAAAATAGATCCGGGTTCGGCTTTGTTCTGCCAGGCGGGACGTCGTCGGCGCAGATGACTTTATCGAAACGGTCAAACAGACCGAGCCGCGTAAGATGCGTATCCACCCATGCGTGAGGCGAGCTGGAGGCGATCGCCAGTTTTATATCCGAATGTTCGGCTTCATCCAGCAAATCCAACACACCGGGCAGGACAGGTTGTTGTTCGATCAGGGCAATGCTCTGGCGATGATGTTGGACGCGCAACGCATTGGCATCCAGCGAATCATGGGTGAGGTCGCACAAATGTTGGGCGGCGTCGAAATTGGAGAGGCCGTATCCGCCGATGATCTGCCCCCATTGCTGGACGGGAATTCCCTGTCCGTGCGCGCGGTAGATGGACTGCCAGACATGGAATCTTGGCGTCTCGGTGTCGAGGATGAGACCGTCGAAATCAAAGATAAAGGATTGTATGGGCACGGTTGTTCTATCGGTACCGATGACTGTTTCTTCTTTCGCTCTTTAAAAATCCTGGGGCCCAACATCGGCCGGACTTAAAATTTCCTGATGATGCAATTCCTTCATCCCGCGCCAGACAATGATGCTGACAGAGAAAATATAGTAGAACGAGAGCAGCGCAGCTTCCATGACGTAACCGTAGCGCGGCACCAGCGGAAATGACAGCCCAACTTTAAGCACCCCCGCCGCCAACGTAGCCCATAGCGGAAAAGTCGGCAGGCCAAACGCAAGCAGGAGCGGACGATTCCAGAATAGGATGTAGTTGAAAACCAGGCCCAAGAGCAAAACGAGCAAAACCGGGTACGCATCCACATAGTCAGCGCCATAGATGGACAGAACCCAGCGGCCAAAGACCACCAGCCCTAATGCGATCAACATGTTATACGCAAACGAAAGCGTGGTTACCTTCCGTAAAAAATCGCGCAGACGCGGCCAGGCTTTTTGTACGACAAGCCGATTGAGTTCAGGATAGACGGTGAGAATGAGCGGATCTGCCGGAACGGACAAGTAACTGACGATCCCGTAGGCGATCTTGTAGAGACCGGCCGCGGCCGTGTTCAGAAAGAAGCCGACCCACAAAGGCTCGCTCTCGCGAAAGATCAGAATGATCGTTCCGCTAAGATTGGAACTAAAGGCGAACTTGAATAATTCACGCGGCACTGGCAAGGCCGATAGCGGTGTGTGCCTCCAGCCACTGCCGAGGACGCGGCGCAACTGGACCTGCGCGGCAACGAAAAGTCCCAGCCCGAGAACGGTCTTGCCAATGAGATAAGCGATGAGGATAATTGCAAGACTTCCATGCAAAAGGAAGGCCGCAACAACAATCGAAGCGCTGATGACGCTTTGGATCAGATTGATCGTGCCGATTAATTTGATCCGGTCTGTAAGCTGCAGAATGCCTGTGGATGTTTCAGCATTGAAATTCGCCAACAGGCCGATACTAAAGGCAATGAACAACCTTTCCGTTCCGGGGGTTTTAGCAATGAAGTGTGAGGCCAGTCCGGCTGTTAAAGCAAGGGCAATGAACGCCAGCACAGAAACGATCGTCTCGACCATACTGGCGGCTTTGATTATGGCGGCAGCTTTTTGATTCTCACCTTTCTCGATATATTCACCGCCATAACGGACAACCA
>JAKAMM010000031.1 GCA_021812905.1 Chloroflexota bacterium
CGCCCGCTTTAATTTCCAGGCTGCCAGCGCCAACACGATCTGCACCGACATATCCTCGCGCCCACCAAATGCACCGCCGATGGCAGGATAGATGACGCGCACCTGCTCTTCGGGCAAATTCAAGGAGTGAGCAATTTGCGCCCGGTCGGTGTGAGGCCATTGTCCTCCACATTGCACCGTGACGCGACCCTCTTCATCAATATATGCCAGCCCCGCTTCGGGTTGCAGATAAGCATGTTCTTGGAACGGCAGGAGATATTCAGATTCGACGATGATATCTGCCTCGGCAAAACCCGCGTTCACATCACCTTTGCGGATCTTGTAATGGACGCAGATATTGCTGTCGCCCAGTTCGGGGTGGATGAGCGGCGCATCGGAGCGCATCGCAGTAAGCGGGTCGGTAATGACCGGTAAGTTCTCGAACTCGATTTCTATTAAATCACGCGCCGCAGCAGCAGCCGCTTCGGTCACTGCAACGATGAGGGCAATCTGGTCGCCAACAAAACGGACGACGTCGCCACACAGCACAGGCTGATCGGGTTTCTGTAAGCCGTATTCGTTGACCGGCACGTCTTTAGCAGTGAACACCGCCATCACGCCGGGATATGACTCTGCCTTTGATTTATCCAGTTTCGTAATACGTGCATGGGGACAATCAGCAAAGAGGATTTTCATGTGGAGCATCCCCGGCATGGAGAGATCGCCAGGGAAGAGCGCCTGCCCGGTGACTTTGTTGTGCGCATCCACGCGTGCGGCAGTTTTTCCGATTACGTTGAATCTCGATTCGTTCATATTTTTATCCTATATGAGTTATCGTCCACTCAACAGGTACTTCGTCAACCTCACAATCCCTAACGGCTTAGGCTTTTGTTGGAGGAATGTTATATTGCGCCTGAATTCGGCTACAACATTCAGTAATGCAATCCGGGTTGACGTGATAGTAAATGTACTTCCCTTCACGGCGTGCCGTTACCAGGTTTGCATGTTGTAGTATTCCAAGGTGATGAGAAATGGTGGGCTGTGTCAAATCGAGATGTGCGACGATGTCATTCTCATTCATCTCGCCTGCCTGTAAAAACAACAGTATGCGTTGACGCGTCTCGTCTGCCATTGCTTTAGCGAAATCGTTGAAATCACAACACTTTGTGCTGCACACAATCTCTTCCTCCAGAGAACCACTTCTTAAATAAATTTCCGTTTACCTTCTCATTTTAAGGATTTATTGTCAACGTTTCAATCTGGCGTTCAGTCTGGGCGACTCGTCACTCAAGTATTCATTACGTTTTCAGCCGCAACAATCATCGGCGTTTTTCATCCTCCAATGGAGCAAACTGGCAGATCGCGACAGGAGTACCGAGTAAAAGCAGAAGAGTCACTATGACCGCGGATGTGAGACACCAGATGCAGACGGCTCGAATGACAAAAGGTTCAAGGTAGGTGAGGTAAAGTGAGAAGACCACCGCAAAGAACGCCATACCAAAGAATCCGATTGCGGCAGGTTTTTCAAGCCTGGGGATAAATCTCCGTACCAGCCATGCGGCAAGCAAGGCAATGTAACCCATTAAACCCAGAACACCAACAGGCAGGATGTCAAACAATCTGGCATAACGACTTTGTTGCACCGTATTGCAATCACCGACAGGTCCACAAATAGCTTCAACGGATTGGGTCTCAATATAGGAGAGATAAGCCGCAACGCCGAAGCCGACAACGATAAGCACAGGAATGAGCCAGTCAGTCCAGGTAGGCAATATTAAGGATTTGCCTAAAATGAAAGCAATGACACTGTACAGCAGCACTACTATCATGCCGGCCATGATGATAATTGCCAACGTAAAACCATTATTACGTTCGGGGGTATTATCGACAGGAAGATCAATCTCTTTAACGGCCATCAGTTCCGATGTTATAGCTGAAGTGGGAGATATCGCCGGCAGGAGATCTATCAGGATGGGATTCGATGGCCAATCCACACCACCCTGCGCGAGATGGCTGTCAATTAAACTTGACAGTCGGTTCTGCACATCAGCCGACCCTACAAGCACTTGATCGTCGATGATAAGGAAGGGGACACCCGTTTGTTCTTTTGGAATGTTGTATGACGCAGCGACGCGAAATAGTGTTTCAACATCCTGTATGTCAACGACTTCGATCATGAGTAGCTCAAATTGTGCGCCATGTTTTTTATATAAAGGCGGAAGTACATTTTGGATGACATCTTCACAATGAGGACAACCGTCCATCCAGAACATTACAGCACGTACAACAGGCATGTCAGCTGCCTGAGCTGAGGTTGGAGAAAAGGTATGTGCTACGACGATTATGGTTAGGATTAGGGTGCTGGCGAATTGGAGGCTTGTCAATGTAGTTTGTCCTTATGGTCCGCGATAATTCATTTCAAGGATGATATGTCATCGTGGCTTGGCAAGTGCAACATAATCCACGTTCAGTACCAAACTGATTTCCTCTACAATCGCAGCTAGGTATGGTCTGACCAACTGCAATATATCGTTGCGTTTGGAAAGGAGCGGATGATTCTGCACCTGTTGACGTAGTTCGTAAAAGTTGCGGGTATCCTCCTGGGTAATTGTTTTGCTTGTCTGCTGGCGGTCAATGAGCGCTTCATATCCAGCATACATTTTCTTTTCCAATGCGCTTGTTTCGGGATTGGTCCGACTTTCTTCCAGCGCGTCAAGATATGCGCGGAGGTGATTATCCTGGCGCAAGGATTGACCCAGTTGGTGGGCGGCAGTTCGGAACTCTGCTGTGAGTTCCATTGTGTTCTCCTATCCTCCACAGCTGCAACTACCATGCTGTGCATTGACTGCAAATGCCACGCCCATTTCACTGCTGAGAATCTCATCCACGGCACGGAACATGACACTGACTGCTTCTTCTGCCTGATGATATGCTTTCATTACCGGATGATCCTCGATTTCGAGTTCCAGTCGTGTCAGTTCAGACACATGCTGGCTATCGGGATCGTATCCCCATTTGAGCGCGATCTGATGCGATCTCATTTCAGAGGACAGTCTTTGTATGACCTGATCATTTTTTAGGGCGTTGAGAGCATCAAGATAGGCACGATATTCAGGTGTCAAGCTGAGTAGTTCTGCTAGTGTGTGAGCGACCTGCAAAGGATCAAGCTGGATCGGTGTGGAGGTAGGCACTGCGTTGAAGCGTGAGACCATAGAGTATCCTTTCGTAATCGCTTCAGGGTAATTCAACCCAGCGCTCCCGCGGCAACTTCAACACGAAAACGGGACAAAATCTGTGGATGGCGGTCACGTTGTTTTGCTTGCAGATTTCCAACGCAGCCTCGGTTTCAGTTCCAGGCGGCATCCAGAAATATTGAATTCCCAGCGCGGCACAGGTCTCAGCGATTTTTTCGCTGAGGGAGGCCGGAGCCGCTGTCAAGACTACATCAGGAATTTGCGGCAGGTCAGCCAATGATGGGTAGCAGGTTTGTCCGTCTATCTCTTTATATTTCGGGTTGATGGGTAGGACACGATGTCCATATCGTAAAAGTGTTTCGAAGACTTCATAACCATATTTGGATGGGTCCTGTGATGCGCCCACGATGGCGAAGGTGTGCGGCGTTTGAAGCAAAGGAGCTATTAGGTTCATCAAACAATTCCTTTTAAACAATTGGTTTTCTCAATCAGCAACCGGCATGTGTTTCTTGACATCATATTTATCCGGGTCGGCGGTGAGCATATTCCTGGCTTGCGTGAGAACTTTGTTTTTCTTGATCTCCTGGCGCACATAGCTGAAAGATGGAAGTTCAATCGCATCCTGTGTACAGATGACGGCACAAGCGGCGCATCCAACCATACAAGACTCTGGATCAACGACAACTGGTTTGTTGGCTTCGTAATCAAAGGCATAAACATTTTTACCGCAGGAAGTGGCACACAGACCACAACCATTGCAACGTTCAGCAACGACGGTAGGGAACCACTGAATTTGATCGCGCGTAATGCCGTGCCATTGGTTGGCATTGGGTGCGTTCAACGTTTTTGATTCTTCTGAATCTTGAGCTTTGGACTGAGGCTCTTGCAAGACGCACCGCAGCATTTGTCTGGTGATGTCAGGCTGGGCAAGTTCGTATTGGATGTTTAGTCCAAAGCGTGTGCTTTTGACCATACCACTTTGACGGAGCAGCATAAGTTGTTGCGAGATATACGCCTGACGTTGCCGAGTCCGACTAATCAGTTCGCACACGCAAGCTGGACCCTGCGCCAGGATATCCAAAATCTGCAGGCGCACCGGATGCGACATGGCTTGTAATATCTTCGCCCGTTTGCGATATTTTCTCATCAGAAACTTTCCTTAAATTTAAGAATCATTCAATAGAATGAATATATTTTGATGGAAAGATTTCGTGATTCTTCTCGCTTGCTCTTTATACGGCTAATAATTGCAAGGTAATCTTTATGCTATCCAGCATTTGGCACGGAAACGCCAGAAAGCCATTCGACCAATCTCTCACGTGGAGGAAGTTCGCGCGTGCTGGCAAGCACGCCATCAATTAACAAGCCTGGAATTTCATCCAGTGATATGTGCTGACGAATTTGCTTTTCATCATCCACACGCACGACCTTGACATCGGTCTTGCCAAGTTCCTGAAGAACTTCGTCAATCAGCGATTCAAGTTTGACGCAATTGAAGCAACCAGTTCCCAAAATCTCGATTTTCATGTAATCCTCCTTTCAGGAGACATCATCGAGTTGTTGTGGAAGGGCAATTCACTACTTACGTAAATTCAGACTCATGCATCCTGCATGGCGGCATCTGCCAGCCAGGATGTAACCTGATCCACACCAGGCACGCGACCCGAAACGACCACTTTCTCGTTGACGACCAGCGCGGGTGTGGAAAGAATCGGGTATTGTATGATCTGGGCATAATCTTCGACTTTGATGATTTCGGCTTCGATGCCCAGCGACGCGATAGCCTTGCGGGTAACTTGTTCGAGCGCCTTGCAGTTGGAACAACCAGGACCGAGAACTTTGATCGTAAGCATTTTAGGATTCTCCTTTTCAATATCTGACTATTTGGCAGCAACTGTCTCCGTAGCAATCATCTTTTGCTGTTTTCGATTAACCAGCCAGAGCGCGACACCCAGCACGGCAATCAACGCGGCAAGGTACAAAGCCAGCAGACCAAGTGATGTGCCATCTACCCACGAGCCGTAGATGAGACCGGCTAGGGTGCTGAACAAAGCCACCCAACCGACATACGTCCAAGCTTTGAGACGACCGATGATGACCGAGATCATCAGGATGCTTTGCAGGCTGAGTTCGGGGTCTGCCATGAGGTAAGCTAGGAGGGGACCGCGGTGCATGCCCAAACTGAGGAACATGTTGGCAATCGGCACTTCGACCAACGTGGGGAAGTACATGAAAACGCCGAAGAGCACGCCTGCCAGATTGCCAAGAATTGTGTTGCTTCCTGCAAGTGTTTCGATCCATTCGGGCTTGATTAGTACACGGATGACACCTACTGCGAACACGCCACCCACCAACAGCGGGAAAATCTGCTTGACAAAGCGCCACGATTCCCACAACCAGTCACGCAATTCGTCTTCGCTTAGCCGTTTGAACATCAGCCAGATGAGTGCGGCGATTGCGACGAGAACGCCGAAGAAACGACCTGTGAACTGAACATCCAGTCCGCCTGTGTTCGGTGAAATGCCAACGGCGGCGGTGAGCAGGGTCAGCCCAACCAAGCTCATGGCAATCCATGTCCAGGGGGTGAAGCCTTCGTGAATTTTATCGAGCCCCTTCCAGGATGTTAGCCCTATGAGAATGATTAAGCCGATGAGGATCGCTCCTTGAGCAGTGACGCCTTCCTGTCCTTTGTTGGCATCATATGGGACAAGGTGATAGAGGAAGTCTTGGAAGCGATCTATGCCCGCGATGGGAAGCGTGACCTGTCCATATGAATTGGTGAGCAAGCCAACCTTGAATGTACCAGCCAACAGCAAGGCAACCAGAATGAGCAGGAAGACCAGCGCGGCACGCCGCATCTTGCCTTGACCCGCGAACATGGCGTCTGATTCTTTGTCGTGTGCTAAATCTTCACGCGAGAAGATCAGCGCCATAATCATGCCGATGCCGATGCCAAAGGTCAATGAGAGAAATAGACGGGCAAAGGCCAAGTCCAAACCAATCACGCCGCCCGTATACACCAGTGCCAGAATATTGGCGGCAGGTGCAAAGAACAGGAAAGTGATCGCGGGTCCCAACCCCGCACCTTTTTTATAGATCCCCGCGAAGAGCGGCACGATGGTGCATGAGCAAACCGCCAGTACCGAACCCGCCAGCGCCGCGCCAGGGTAGGCAATCCATTTCGGGGCGTTGCGTCCCAAAAAGCGCGTGACCGATTCTTTCGGGATGAGGGCCGTCATGGCTCCCGCAATGTAAAAAGCGGGGACCAGGCACAATAAAACATGTGCGGCGAGGTAGGCTGCCAGGTTGCCCAAGCCGCCATTCAGTAGTAATAAAAGTAATTCTGTCATTTTCAATATGGATCTCCAATCACGCAAAGAAATATTCAATCTTATGAATATACTGTACAACTTTAAATGACCTGCGTCAATATGATGAAGCTCACAACGCGATCATGATGCAGTACTGCGCGCGTCTACTATCGGTCCACAAATGTGTCCACGATATGCAAAGTTGCGAAGATAATATATTCGATAAATTGAATGAAGTTTGACAAAATAAACGGCGAGATTGCAATCTCGCCGTACACACCTTATGCGATCACCGAACTACCCGAACTGCGTAATCAAAAACTTGCTCTACATTCGTACCATCTGCAGCTTAGTTGATTGCCCAATGCAATTGGGACAGGTGCAAACGTTGCGTTTGGGCTTGGCTGCCATAGGACGTTTGCCTGTGACCGCACGCATGGCATCCAGCACGCCGAAGATTTCGGGGCGGATGACGCGATAGTAGATGTTCAACCCGTCACGGCGGACTTCCACCAAGCCTGCTTCCTTCAAGACCATCAACTGTTGGGAGATGTATGCCTGTCGGTAGCCAAAAGTCGCTTCCATGTGGCAGACACAGGCTTCTCCCTCTCGCAGCATATCGAGAATGGCGAGGCGGGTAGGGTGCATGAGGGATTTATAAAGCTTGGTTTCCTGTTCGTAGATTTTCACGATTCACCTATATTCAATTTGTTGAATGATTATAAACCCATAAGGAGATAATTCAAGGATGAGTTTTGTCATTATTCCCGAAGACAAGTATCACCGCTCGTGTAGGGATTTTCCTGACAAATCGCGGAAAACAATCAGACTTTCCCCGCTATATGATTTTTGCCAACAGGTGGAAAATGAGCATGGCATTATCGGACGGCTGTCCGAACCTAATTCATTGAAGGAGAAGCACAATGACAAACGAAGCATCTTTGTTGGATAAATATGCTTCCGAGGTGTTTGCTGAGCTCGTCACTCCGGTGTTGGATGGTGTGCGGATTTCCGCGGCCCCAGCCAGTGATCTGACGAAGGATGACACCTTGGTCCGCATGACAGCGGAACTTAAACGCGCCTTGGAGAAACCTGTTGCGGAGAGGCATTGGGTAATGGTGATTGACCTGCGCAAATGTGTGGGTTGTAACGCCTGCACCGTCGCCTGTATTGCCGAAAACAAATTGCCACCCGGCGTGGTTTATCGCCCTGTACTGGCGGAAGAAGTCGGAACGTATCCAAATGTGACGATGAAATTTCTTCCAAAACCATGCATGCAGTGTGACAACCCGCCTTGCACGCCAGTCTGCCCGGTTAACGCCACCCACAAGAACGAGGATGGCGTGGTGGTGGTTGACTATGACCAGTGCATCGGTTGCCGCGCTTGTATGGCGGCCTGCCCCTACGCCTCACGCACCTTCGACTTCGGTTTGACCTACAATCAAGCAACACCTGATGGATTCGACTTTGTGCTTGGTCAATCGAACGCCGATGGTTACGAACGCCTTGCCAGCGTGGAGTACGGTGAAAACCGCGTACGCAAGGGAAATGCCTCTCCGATTGGAAACGTGCGCAAGTGCCACTTCTGTTTGCATCGCATCAAGGATGGAATGTTGCCAGCCTGCACCACTACGTGCATTGGCCGCGCTACTTATTTTGGCGATGCCAACGATCCCGACTCACTGGTCAGCGAACTGATCGCCAGTCCCAATGTCATGCGGCTCAAAGAAGAGCTCGGCACCAATCCGCGCGTTTACTATCTGGCTTAGGAGGCCGCCATGCTTAAGAAACTTACTTATGCTTTTGGAGCGCTCACCCTACTGTTTGGGTTGTGGGGCTTTTATGATCGCTTTGTCTTTGGACATCAGGATGCCAACTACGGTTCCTATGTGGTGTGGGGACTGTGGGTCGCCATGTACCTGTTCTTCGCTGGTATCGCCGCGGGCGGATTCATGATTGCCACGCTTGACCTCCTGTTCGACGTTCCCGTCTTCAAAGGCACTGGGAAAGTGGCGCTGTGGGGATCGCTGGTCAGCCTGGCCGCCGCTCTGATTTCCATTGGCCTCGACTTGGGACATATGGAGCGTATCTGGAAAGTGTACTTGCAAGGCAATCCCTTCTCAATGCTCTTTCAAATGGTTTGGGGTTATACCCTCTTTGGCTTGCTGGCGTTGATTGCCCTTATTCTGGAGATTCGGAAGCCGGGGAGTCGCGGTCTGAAAATCCTGATGGGAGTTGGGCTGATTCTATCGGTGTTCATTTCCGGCGCGGTGGGGGCATTGCTCGGGGTAAATGCCTCGCGTCCCTTCTGGCACATCGGCCTGTTCCCAGTGCAGTTCCCAGTCTTCTCGCTGGCATCGGGAGCGGCGATGATGCTTGTGGCTTTGGGGTTGTTCGGACCGCGTGACGATCCTCAACGTCCCCAGCAATTGTGGATGTTGAGCCTGATGACCGTCATCTTAATGGTGACCAAACTCTACTTCATCTGGGCCGATTACTCGCAGAGCATGTACGGCAATGTGCCAATGAACGTGGAAGCCATCCGCCAAGTGATGTTTGGGCATTATTGGTGGGCCTTCTGGATAGCCCAACTACTGATTGGCTCGCTCATTCCGATCATTTTCCTCTCACAGCCTAAGTTTGCCAAACACAGCAGTTGGGCAGGTTGGATGGGTTTGCTGGTGTTGATCGGCTATGGTTTCGCGCGTGGCTTGATCATCTTCCCGGCTCTTACTGTCCCCGAACTGGCTTCACTGACCACTGCCTTCAGCGGCCCCCACCTTTCGTTCGATTACTTCCCTAGCCTGATGGAATGGGCAGTGACCTCTGGCACCATCGGGATTGCCGTGCTTGGCTTCCTGATTGGGAGCGATACACTGAAATTCTTCCATCAACCGACCAAGGAGGCGTAACATGACTTCCAAAAAACAAACCCCTCAAGCGGGTGAAATCACCCGCCGTGACTTTCTAAAACTCTCGGGCGTAACAGGCGCAACGGTTGCCCTGCTGGGTAATATGCGTGATGTGTTCGCTAAAACGCAAAAAGCCCTGGCTGGATCTGGAGAAGGGAGTTCCTTCGAGGCCAGCCCGGAAAACATTATTTACGGCGAGTGCCTGCAATGCAACACGCAGTGCACTCTTAAAGGCAAAATCCAAGATGGTGTGTTGGTCAAGGTGGATGGCAATCCGTATAGCCCAAACAACATGATGACACCGCTGGCTTACGATACTCCCCTGACAGAAGCTGCGCTGGTGGATGGCAAACTCTGCCCCAAAGGACAGGCTACCATCCAGACGCAGTATGACCCATACCGCATTGTCAAGGTGTTGAAGCGCGCTGGCAAGCGTGGCGAAAACAAGTGGCAGGTCATTCCGTTCGAGCAGGCCATCAGCGAGATTGTCGCAGGCGGAAAACTCTTTGCAGATGTGGGCGAGGATCGTATAGTGCCCGGCTTCAAGGATGTACTGGCAACAAAAGATGCCAAGGTCATTTCCGCATTGTCTGCAGATGCGTCTGCAGTTGCCGGTGGCAAAATGAAATTGGATGAATTCAAGACAAAACATGCCGCTGAACTCGACCTGCTGATTGATCCTGAACACCCCGATCTGGGTGTCAAGAATAATCAATTTGTATTTCTGGCTGGCCGCATTGAACCGGGCCGCAACAACCTTGCCCAGCGCTTCACGCTCAATTCCTTCGGCTCAAAGAACTGGTACGATCACACCACCATTTGCGAACAGTCGCATCACATCGCTTATACCTATTCCACGGCACAATATACTGGCGGTAGTTGGGTAACTGGGCCGAATCATATGAAGCCCGATACCATTAATTCCGAGTTCGTGATTTTCTGGGGCACCAGTCCCTTTGAGGCCAACTTTGGCCCGACCATCATGAGCGAAGCCATTACCAAGGCTGCCGTTGAGCATAACTTCAAATATGCCGTAGTAGATCCGCGCATGTCCAAAACCGCATCCAAAGGCTGGTGGGTTCCCGTTCAACAAGGTGGCGACCTTCCATTGGCGCTGGCCATGATCCGCTGGATTTTCGACAACAAGCGTTATGATGCCGCTTTCCTTGCTAATGCCAATAAAGGCGCAGCGCTCGCCGCAGGTGAGAAATCCTGGTCAAACGCCACCTGGCTAGTTAAAGTGGATGATAAGGGTCACGCTGGAGCGTTCGTGCGCGGCAGTGAATTAAAAATGGTTGAAAAGAAGGTTGATACCTCGGCAGATGGCAAAACGGTAACTACCACCTGGGTCACTCCGGATGGCGTCGTTTTCAAACTTGATCCCTTCGTTACATTGACTGCTGATATTCCTGCATTGCTTGACCCGGCAGATGATAAAAACCCGGTCACTGGCGACTTGCTGGTCAAGTCGACTGTCCAAGGAATCAGCGTCAAGAGTAGTCTGCAACTATTGCTCGAAGAAGCCTCCGCCCAAACGATGGAAGAGTGGGCCAAATTGGCTGGCATAGATTTAAATACCATCACCCGCCTGGCAGATGAGTACACATCACATGGCAAGAAGGCTGCAATTGAGTTCTATCGTGGCGCGGTTCAGCACACCAACGGTTATTACACCGCGCAAGCACTGGTGGCGCTCAATCTGTTGGTTGGCAATGTGGACTGGAAAGGCGGATTGAGCAAAGGCGGCGGTGCATGGAATGGCATTGGCAATGCAGATAAACCCTTTGATCTTGGTGCAGACCACCCTGGAAAGCTTGGTGCGTTTGGCATCAAGGTGACACGCGAAGGGAGCACATATCAGAAGACAACCCTCTTTACGGATTATCCTGCGCCGCGTCCATTCTATCCCTACACCAGCAATGTTTATCAGGAAGTCATCCCGGCTGCGTATGCCCAGTATCCGTATCCAGTGAAAATCCTTTGGCTACACATGGGCACACCTGCTCTGGCTACACCC
>JAKAMM010000440.1 GCA_021812905.1 Chloroflexota bacterium
TGATCCTGGCCTTCTTCCTTGCACTCGACCCGGGGCTGGTTGCCCTCTCGCGTCAGGCTGGCAGTTCCATCCTCGCCATCACGTTTCTATTCCTCGCCTGGGGATTCTGGCGACAGAAGAACGCGCCCTGGGCAGGTGTCTTTGCCGGGTTGGCCTTACTTTCCGGGCCTGCTCTGTGGGCCGGGCTGTTAGGTTTGATCTTGACGTGGGCGATTCTTCAAGCGTGGGAACGCGGCCCGAAGACGGAATCCGCCCAACGTCCCACGCGCAGCGAGTGGTCCTCCGCTTTGTGGTTCGGACTCGGCACGCTCATCCTGGGCGGGACATTGTTCTTCTTATCTCCGAACGGTTTGGGCGCATGGATGTCGTCCCTGCCCGAATATGTCGCGGGCTGGCGGAATCCGTCGGGAATTTCTTTTGGAATGTTGTTGTTCTCGCTGGTCGTGTATCAGCCGCTGGCGCTGATATTGGGATTGATCGCGGTTGTGCGCGGATTATGGTTTAAAAACCGCCGCGCGACGCGCTTGAGTTTGTGGGCGTTGGTAGCTTTGTTGCTGGCCCTATTCTATCCGGCGCGCCAGGTGAGCGATCTGGCATGGATGTTGATCCCGTTATGGTCGCTGGCGGCGCTTGAGCTGGCGCGCAATTTAAAAGTTTTCAGCGAAGAACGCGTCGAGGTGTTGGGCGTGGTCGGCTTGAGCGTTTTGATTTTGGCCTTTTCATGGCTGGATTTTTTGGCGCTGAACCAAACGGCAATGCCTTCTGACCAGGCGAATCTGAGGGCGTGGTTATTGTTCGGTTCGTTGTTCCTTTTGGTCATGAGCGTTTTGCTGGTGGCGGTTGGATGGTCCATTCGTTCGGCTCGGCTCGGCGCAGTGTGGGGGCTGGTTGCGGCTTTGGGAATTTATTCACTGAACGCGATGTTGAGCGCAGGCGGCCTGCGGGTCGCACCCGGGGTGGAGTTATGGAATGCAGGTACAGCGCCTGCAGAGTCTGATTTGTTGCTGATGACCGTGGATCAAATATCCGATTGGAGTAAAACCAACATCAATGCCCAACCTGTGACCATTGCAGGAATTGACTCGCCTGCTTTGGAATGGCTTTTGCATAAGCATAAAGTTGAAGTTGTGAGTTCGCTGGACGCCTCGGCATCGCCGCCCATCGTTGTCACGACTGGACAGGATAATCCAAGTTTGGCGGCTGGCTATCGCGGACAGAGTTTTATCTGGCGGCAGTCACCATTATGGAACGATGCTCAGGTTGTCGATTGGATGCGCTGGGTGGCGTTCCATCAAATGCCGCAAAATTCCGAGACGGTCATCGTCTGGGTGCGGGACGATCTGTTCATCGACTCCACTTCGCCAAAACCTTAATGACTCTGGATGCCGTTGATTTTTTTGAACTGCACGTGTGCCAAGAGCTCTAAGAGCGCTATCCGAAAACTCAACGTAATCTACCACGAAGGCACTAAGTCTCAAAGGCACCAATTGTAAAAATTTTATGGCTTCGTGCCTTTGTGACTTCGTGGCGAATGTTCTGACGAAAGCCTTTAAAAATCTTTGCACTTTGCGGTTGATTTTTTTCATCCCGATTCATCTGTGGTTTAAAAATAATGACGAAAAGAAAACCTGACATTATCGCAATTGACGGGCCGGCCGCATCCGGCAAATCTACGCTGGGACATCGTCTGGCCGATGCTCTCGGTTATTTATTCTTTGATACGGGTGTGATGTATCGCGCGGTAACATGGCTGGCTTTGCAACGCGGCATCAACGTCAGCGACGAGAAGGCGGTCACTGTTTTGGCGGAGGAAACGCAAATAGATGTGCTGCCCGCCTCGCAGTCCGATGGACGCGCCTGTGATGTTATCGTCGGGGGACAGGACATCACGTGGGAAACGCGCCGCCCCGAAGTGGACGCGAATGTCTCGGTCGTCTCAGCTTACGCGGGCGTGCGCCGCGCAATGAGCGAACAACAACGCCGCATCGGCTTGCGCGGCAAAGTTGTGATGGTCGGACGCGACATCGGCACAGTCGTTTTGCCCGAAGCCGATCTAAAGATTTATCTCGACGCGTCTGCCGAGGAGCGCGCCCGCCGCCGCCACGAAGAGAATGTTTCGCGTGGCATATCATCGGATTACGAAAATATCCTCGCCAAAGTTATCGAGCGCGATCACATCGACTCCACGCGCGATCTCGCGCCGCTGAAAGCCGCCGATGATGCCATCGTTCTCGACTCTGATAAATTGAACGCCGATGAAGTTTTCGGGCAGGTGTGGAGGTTGTGTGAGTAAAAAAGAATATCGCGTCTCGTTCGGCCTGCGCTTGAGACGCTCGATATTAAAGGCCAGTGTCCGGCTGATCCTGAAAATTTTTAGCCGCGTCAAAATAATGGGGTTGAATAACATCCCGCGCGGACAGGCTTATGTTGTTGCGCTCAATCACGTCTCGATCTTTGATCCGCCCCTGGCGCTGGCCTTCTGGCCTGAGATGCTCGAAGCCATTGGTGCGGTGGACGTTTTCGATAAACCGTTTCAAGGTGAATTGGTCAGGCTGTATGGCACGATCCCTGTCCACCGCGGCGAGGTTGACCGCGAGCTGATCGAA